>NZ_JBSFYR010000037.1:0-15000 GCF_053599875.1 Streptomyces sp. NPDC005151
CGACCACGTCGCCGGGATCAACGTGCGCAACCGCGCACGCTCGGCGTGGGTATTCGTCAACATGCCCGATCCGCTCCCGGCCTGAACCGGGAGCGGTAGATGTGACCCGTGACCACCCTGTCGTAGGGGGCAGTCGGGAGCATAAGCGGGACCGTATCGAACCGAGTCAGCAAGCCCGGTCGTTTACGGCCGAGTAGTTGACAAGTGGGTGCCGCCGTCGACGCGGATCTCCGTACCCGTGATGAAGGCACCGTCCTCGGAGCCCAGCATCGCGACGACGCCCGCCACCGTGTCAGGGCTGGCGAAGCCTTCACCCAGCGCCGGGGGCAGCTTCATGAAGAGCGACATGTCCGCGTCGGCCGGCAGCCCCGGGCCGTTGCCGCTGGTCATGTCGGAGGAGATCGATCCGGGTGCGACGGCGACGACGCGCAGACCCTGCTTGCTGTACTCGCTCGCCAGCGCGTGCGTCATCGACTGGATGCCGCCCTTGCTCGCCGCGTACGCCGACATATAGGGGTGCGCGAAGCTCGCCGAGGTCGACGAGAAGTTCACGACGACCGGCTTGTCGCCCGCCAGCAGCGCCGGTATCGCCTCACGGATCATCAGGAACGTGCCGGTGAGGTTGACCGCGAGGATCTTGTTGAAGAACTCCAGCGAAGTCCTGTGCGTGTGCTCCGAGCGCAGGATGCCCGCCGCGTTGACCAGTACGTCGAGGCCGCCGAGCGCGGCCACGGCGTCAACGACACCGGCCCGGACCGCGGCCTCGTCCGAGATGTCAAGGACAGCGGTGGTGAGTCTCTGCGCGACGCCGCCCGCCACAGCGGTGTCGTACGTGGCGGACCCGCTGGAGGTCCGGCTGGCCGCTGCGGCTGCCACGGACGCGGTGCGGGTGGCGCTGGAGGCCTGGGCGGTCACGGACGCGCCGACGACGGGGCCCGGCTCCCCCGCCGTTCTCGCGGTGCGCTGCCTGCATGAACTCATGGGCGGCATGCGACTGTTCAAGGGGTGAGGCGGTAACGGCCGCACCCACGACAGGGCGTCGGGAGCCCACTCCCTGTCGTGGGTGCGGCCGTAAGACCGACCGGCAATAGGCGCCCTGGAGGTGGCGGAGCATCAGAACGGCCACGGCAACACCGTTGCGTTTGAGTCTGGAGTCGCCGGTCAAGCCCTGGTGAATGACGCAACGGGACGTCCTGATAGATCAGCTTGTGTCGAGCAAGAAGATCATCGGGAGTCCCGTTGCAGGAGAAGTCTGTCATCACGCGCACGATCGAGGCGGCCGGGGGTGTGTACGCGCCCGGCCACTTGGGCGAGTTGACCCAGATCGTGGACTTCGTACTGGTGGACACGGTGGTTGAGGAGACCGGGTCACGTGAGAAGAGGCTGCGGCTGCTGCCGTCCCGGGTGGTGGTCTACTTCGTCCTCGCGCTGGCCCTGTTCGAGGACTGCTCCTATCGGGGCGTGTGGGGCAAGCTGACGGCGGGGCTGGAGGGATGGCCGTTGGTGCGTCCGGCGGTCTCCTCGCTGTCCAGGGCCCGACGGCGCATAGGAGCGGCACCGCTGCGGCGGCTGTTCGAGATCCTCGCCGGGCCCGTCGCCCACCTCGGGCAGGCCGGTTCGTTCTATCGAGGGCTTCGGACCGTGGCCGTGGACGGCACCTTGCTGCACGTGCCCGATGAGGAGGCGCTCACCTGGCGCTATCCCAAGCGAGCGGGCGAGAGCGTGGAGTTCGGCTACCCGCTGCTACGACTCGTAGTCCTGGTCGAGTGCGGCACCCGTGCCGTGCTGGCCACCGCGTTCGGCCCCGAGAGTGACGGCGAACTCACCTACACAGGCCGCCTGTTGAGTGTGCCGGACCGCACGATGCTCCTGCTGGCCGATGCCGGCTTCGATGGAGCCGAGTTCGCCCGGGACGTCCAGGCCACCGGCGCCCAGTTCCTGGTGCGCTCCTCCGCCCGCCGGATACCCACCCCCTTCCGGCACCTGGGCGACGGCTCCTGCCTGGCCCGGATCGGCTACGGCGTCCTGCCCGTCCTGCTGACCGTCCGCGTCATCGAGGCGTCCATCACCGTGACCCTGGCCGATGGCACCGTCCGCACCGAACAGTGGCGCCTGCTCACCAGCCTCCTCGACCCGGCCGCCCACCCAGCCGCCGGGCTCGTGGATCTCTACCACGAGCGGTGGCAGTCGGAGACGACGTACTTCTCGATCAAGGCAACCATGCTGGACGGCCGTGTCCTGCGCTCCCGCAGCCCGACCGGCCTCGACCCAGAGGTCTACGCCCTGCTCACCACCTACCAGGCCCTGATCCGCGCCGCCGCCGACACCGCCTGCACCCGGCCCGGCCTGGACATGGACCGCATCAGCTTCACCGTCCTGCAGACCACCGCCGCCGACACCGTCACCACCGCGACCGCGATCCTGCCCCCGACCGGACCCGCCGACCTCCTCGGCACCATCGGCCGGGCCGTCCTCGACGCCCTGCACCCCGCCCGCCACCGGCACCGCGTCAAGGCCCGCACCCGGAAGAACCCCACCAGCAAGTACGGGCCGAACGCCGGACAACACCCCACGACCAGCCAGAACTACACCATCCACACCACCGTCACGTTCTTCGAGCACGGGCTTGCGAGCCGCTCACGGACGTAAACGCAACGGTGTTGACGGGCACGGGTCCACGTGATCATGGAGTTCTCTACGCTCAGTGATCGCGAAGGACAGCCGTGCCCGCACTGCCTTCTTGCCTGCTCGAACCCCTCTGGAACCAGTTCGTGGCGCTCGTGCCCGCTCGGGAGGAGTTCGACGCGGGCCACCCGCTTGGCTGCCACCGCCGCCGTGTCCCTGACCGGACTGTGTTCGAGCACGTGGTGCTCGCTTTGGTCCACGGCTCGGGCTACGAACGGGTCTCCAGCCCCGGATGCTCTGACCGGACCATACGTCGACGTGTCAAAGAGTGGGCTGAGCAGGGGATATCCGAAGTGGTGCACGTTCTCGCTCTGGAAGCGTACGACCGGATGATCGGCCTGGAACTGTCCGAGATGTCCGTGGATGGTTGCATCACCAAGGCCCCATGTGGCGGCCAGAGTGCGGGCCGGTCCCCGGTGGATTGCGGAAAGCAGGGCCTGAAACGCTCGGTCGCTACTGATGCCCGCGGCGTCCCGCTCGGCCTGGTAGCGGCGGGAGCCAACCGCCACGACTCGCCGCTGCTCGGACCAACTCTCCACGCAGCCATGGACCAGGTCGGGCCACTGCCGGACGACGTGAACGTCAACCTCGACCGGGGCTATGACAGCAGCACGTCCCGCGCTCTGCTCCGGGAGTTGGGCTTCACCGGTGAGATCGCCCGCAAAGGCGTGCCCGCCCCGATCCAGGCCGGCAAGCGGTGGGTCGTGGAACGAACGCACTCGTGGATGAACAGCTACGGCAAGCTACGACGCTGCACCAAGAAGAACAGCACCGTCGTCGAGTTCTACCTCCACCTGGCCGCAGCGCTCGTCACTCTCCGTATGCTGATCCGCCACGCCACCATTCACTACCGCTGGGATCAGCGTCCCACCACACGCCGCCTCAAGTGATCCATTTGCCGGTCGCTCTAAGTCGTCACAGGGCGAGCGAGCGGCCCATCATCACGTCGTCGACGTAGCGCCCGGCCAGGAAGAACTCGCCCGGCAGCGCCCCCTCGACGACGAACCCCTCCGACTCGTACAGCGCCCGGGCGGGCGCGTTGTGCGCGAGCACCCGCAGCGTCATCCGGTTCGCCCCCTCGTTGCGGGCCAGCGCGAACGCGGCCCGCAGCAGCCCTGTGGCGACACCGCTGCCGCGCGCCCAGTCGGCCACGGCGAGGCCCTGTATCTGTCGCACATGCGTGTTGCAGGCGAGCGGGGTCGGCGCGACGACCTGGATGTAGCCGGCGATGCGTATCTCACCCGCCGGATCCTTCGCCTCGGCCACGAGCAGTTGCTCGGGCCGGTTGCGGTCGTTGAAGAACGGCTCGTACGGCGGGTGCGGCCGCGGCGTTACGGCGTGGAGGGTCGACCACGTGGCCCGGTCGAGCTCCCCGAGAGCGGTGTCGTCGGAGAGAACGGCGGGGCGCACGGTGCGGGTGCGGAGCTCAGGCATGGGCGCCACTGTGCCACGACCCGCCCGGTCACGTCATCGCATATCTGCCGGGCGCCCGGCGGAGCCGAACGGGAAGCGGCGGCGGAAGTCGTCGGCCGTGGACGAGGGGCGCCCAGGTGTACGAGCCGGTGGCGCCGACGAGGAAGCCGGCCGCGATCGGTGTGACGCCGCCATCACCCCTGCGGACAGCGAGGCGGCGACGGTCTGCGCCCTGCGGCATAGTGCACCACTACCGGGATGTCGCCCTGCAACTGCTGTTCGAGTGATTCGGGCTTGACGAGTGACCGGGGCGAGGCACCCCGTACGCCGCTGCGGCAGGATGGGGCCATGGTGTACTCCCGTATCGCTGTCACCGGATCCACCGGACTCATCGGAGCCGCGCTGGTGCGCTCACTGCGGGCCGACGGACACGAGGTCGTGCGCCTCGTCCGGCACCCGGCGCGCGCCGGGGACGAGGTCGAGTGGGACCCGAAGCGGGGTTACGTCGACGGGGCGGGCCTGGTCGGCTGCGACGCCGTCGTCCATCTCGCCGGCGCCGGGGTCGGCGACCACCGCTGGACGCAGGAGTACAAGCGGGAGATCCGGGACAGCCGGGTGCTGGGCACGGCGGCGATCGCCGAGACGGTGGCCTCCCTCGACGTACCGCCGAAGGTACTGCTCTGCGGGTCGGCCATCGGCTACTACGGCGACACCGGGGACCGCGCGGTCGACGAGAGCGCGCCGCACGGCACGGGCTTCCTGCCGTCCGTCTGCGTGGACTGGGAGGCTGCCGCGGCTCCGGCGGCGGCGGCAGGCATCCGGACGGTGTACGCGCGCACGGGCCTGGTCGTCGCCCGGGAGGGCGGGGCCTGGGGGCGGCTGTTCCCGCTGTTCCGGGCGGGGCTCGGCGGGCGGCTCGGCAGCGGGCGCCAGTACTGGAGCTTCATCGCGCTGCACGACCACATCGCGGCCCTGCGGCACCTCCTCGACACGGAGTCGCTGTCCGGACCGGTGAACCTGACCGGCCCCGGCCCCGTGACCAACGCCGAGGTGACAGCGGCGATGGGGCGCGTGCTGCACCGTCCGACGCTGTTCTCCGTCCCGGCGCCCGCACTCCGGATCGCCCTCGGGGACTTCGCGGAGGACGTGCTGGGCAGCCAACGGGTACTACCCGCACGGCTGCTGGACTCGGGGTTCACCTTCGCCTTCCCCGGCATCGACGGCGCCATTCGCGCGGCGCTGCACTGACCACGCACAGTCGAATCACACGAGTGTGCGACCCCGTGCAACGGTGCCCCGGGCCGCGCGCGACTGCGCCCGCACCGGACCCCTCCTAGCCTCGTGGCGAACTCGGGCATTCCGGGGGCATGTTGGGGGCAAGAGCCTCCCAGCAGTTGCGCCGACTCGGGGAGGGGCACGTGCTCAGCACGGCACACCACGCGGACGTCGTCATCATCGGTGCCGGGATCGCCGGCCTGTCAGCAGCCCATCAATTGACCAGTGCAGGGGTCAGCGTCAGCGTCCTGGAGGCCGGCCCACGCGTCGGCGGCCGGATGACCACCGAGAAGGTGGACGGGTTCCGGCTCGATCACATCGGCCCGCTCCTCAACACCTCGTATCCGGAACTGCGCGCCGCGCCCGGCCTCGAAGGGCTCCTGCTGCGGAGCTTCGCTCCGGGGGTCCTCGTCCACAGCGAGGGCCGCCAGTACCGGACCGGCGATGCGCGCCAGGTACGGAGCGCACGGGGCGCATTCAAGGCGGCGCGCGCCCTGGCGAGCGCCCCCCGCCCGCCGATGGGCGGGCCGATCGACCAGGCCAGGCTCGGCGCGGCCCTCGCCCGCCTCGCGACCACCCCGGCCGCCCGCATCCTGGCCCGGCCGGAGCGGACCGCGCTCGCCGCCCTGTCCACCCGCGGCCTGCCCTCCCGTACGGTCAACGGCTTCCTGCGCCCGCTGCTCGCCGCGCTGCTCAGTGACCCCGGGCTCACCACATCGAGCCGATGCGCCGATCTCGCCCTGCGCAGCTACGCGCGCGGCCGGCTGTGCGTACCGTCCGGCGGCTCGGCCACGCTGCCCGAGCTGCTGGCGGCGGCCCTGCCGCCCGGCACCGTGCGGACCGGCGTCCATGTCACCGCCGCCGACATCACCTCCGTACGCACCAAGGAACACGGTGAACTGGGCTGTCGTTCCCTGCTGCTGGCCACCGGTGCGAGCGCCGCCGCCGAGCTGCTGCCCGGTCTTCGGGTGCCGTCCTTCCATCCGGTGACGGTCCTGCACCACACCGCCCCCGCTCCCCCGCCGACCGGCGCCTCACTGCTGCTGGACGCCGACCGCTCGGGCCCGGTGGCCCACACCTGCGTGATGAGCGAGGTCGACCCCTCGCGCGCCCCGCACGGCCGGACCCTGATCACGTCGACGGTGCTCGGCACCCCGCCGCCCGATCTCGACCGCTCGGTCCGCACCCATCTCGCCGCGTTGTACAGCACCCCAACAGGCGACTGGGAACTGCTGGCCGCCCACCACGACCCTGAGGCGGTCCCTGCCATGCTGCCCCCGCACGATCTGCGCCGCCCGGTCAGGCTGCTCGCCGGGCTGTATGTGTGCGGCGACCACCGGGACACGAGCACGGTGCAGGGCGCCCTGTTCTCGGGCCGTCGCGCGGCGCACGCCATCCTCGGCGATCTGGGCATCCGGCCCGGCCACCTGGAGGCGGAGCTGCGCGAAGCGGCCTGAGTCCGCCCGCGCGCATCCTGCCCCGGACCGGCCGATCCCAACCCTCAACACCTCTTACAGATCGGATCTCTCGCCCCACCTCCCACTTTCGGGAGTGGTCCACACCACTCCCGCAAACACCCTTGTCGTACGACACACTTACCGCTACGGTCCTGGCGCAACCAGACTTCAGGAGACCCGTAGTGCGCCGAGTCATGCCCGTTCCGCCGCCCCTCTTAGCTCTAGTCATCGGATCTATCACTTCCATCGCGGTGGCGAACGAGCCTCCGGACGAACCCGCATCGAGCACAGGCACCACAACGGCCGCCCCAGGGCCGCCCATGGGCCGCACCACCCTGTCTGCGAACGGCGAGCGCGTCGGCACGGTCGACGCCTCCATCCCGCTCCCGCTGCGCTCGATCGGCACCGAGAAGGCCGGGCTGCGCGGAGATCTCGACGAAGTCACCACCTGGGACGAGGCGTTGAGCCCCGAACAGGTCCGGGCCGACTACGCGCACTACGACCGATGACCCGAAGGGAACCCGCAGTGACCCGCACTCGCACCCATGCCCGTACCCGTACCCGTACCCGTACCCGTACCCGTACCAGACTCGTCGGAGCGACGGCTTTGGCAGCCCTCGCCGGCCTCCTGACCACCCCGGCCTCCGCCTCGCCCGAACCCACGTCGAAGGACTACGAGCCGACGGTGGAGTCCCTCAACAGCCACCCCACGCCGACGTGGTTCAACGACGACAAGTTCGGCATCTTCATCCACTGGGGCGCCTATTCGGTGCCCGCCTGGGGCCCGCGCGGCAGCTACGCCGAGTGGTACTGGTACTACATGAACAGCAAGGGCAGCGCCACCAACACCCACCAGAAGGACACCTACGGCACGGCCGCGAACTACGACGACTTCATCGGCCAGTGGAAGGCCGAGAAGTACGACCCGGAGGCCTGGGTGAAGCTGTTCAAGGACGCCGGTGCCAAATACTTCGTGCTGACCTCCAAGCACCATGAAGGCGTCGCACTGTTCGACAGCAAGGTCAGCGGCCGCGACACCGTGGACCTTGGCCCGAAGCGCGACCTGGCGGGCGACCTGTTCAAGGCGGCACGCAAGGACACCGAGGGCGGGCAGCTGAAGGCGGGCTTCTACTACTCGCTGTACGAGTGGTACAACCCGTCCTACACCGGCAGCCCGGTCCGCAACCCGTACACCGGCGCCGAAGTCCCGTACACCGGCGCCCCGTCGGTCAAGGACTACGTGGGCGACTACATGGTCCCGCAGCTGAACGAGCTGGTCGACCAGTACGATCCCGACATCATCTGGTGCGACGGGCAGTGGGACGAACCCGCGTCGTACTGGAAGACCGCGCCCGTCATCGCCGACTACTACAACCGCGCGAAGAACCGGGCGCACCCGAAGGAAGTCGCGGTCGCCAACCGCTGCAAGATCGAGACCGGTGCGCTGGACAGCAGGGAACTCG
Organism: Streptomyces sp. NPDC005151; assembly: GCF_053599875.1. NCBI lineage: Bacteria > Bacillati > Actinomycetota > Actinomycetes > Kitasatosporales > Streptomycetaceae > Streptomyces > Streptomyces sp. NPDC005151. The sequence continues at coordinate 8,294 of NZ_JBSFYR010000037.1, forward strand.
ACTTCCAGACACCCGAGTACACGGTCAAGCCGGACATCGACCCGGACAAGTGGGAGGCGAGCCGGGGCATCGCGCACTCCTACGGCTACAACCAGAACGAGCCCGAGGAGGACCACCTCACCTCCGACCAGCTGATCGACTCGCTCACCGACATCGTCAGCAAGAACGGCAATCTGCTGCTCGACATCGGCCCGCGCGCCGACGGCACCATCCCCGAGATCCAGCAGCGGCGGCTGCTCGACATCGGAGCCTGGCTGAAGATCAACGGCGAGGCGATCTACGGGACGACCTACTGGCACCACGCCGACGAGCCGACCGGAGACGACAAGATCCGCTACACGGTGAAGGACGGCACGCTGTACGCGACCGCGCTGGAGTGGCCCGGCGCCGAACTCACCCTCGGCGCCGACACGCCCGTCACCGCCGACTCCCGTATCACGCTGCTCGGTTCTGATGGCAGCGCGCTGCCCTGGCACAAGGACTCCGCAGGCCGCGTGATCGTCGAGACGCCGAAGGACGGGGCGTCGGCCACCAGGAGCACGAGCGCGTACGTCTTCAAGGTCACCACCCCGGGGGTGAACACCCTCGTCCGCACGAGGACCGAACTGCCGAAGGAGCTCAACCCCGGACGCGCCGCCGACGGCACCCTGACCCTCACCAACACCGCCCGCACGCGTGCCTCCGGGACCGGGATCGGACTGTCCGGACCCGAGGGGTGGACCGTCACCCCGGCGGCCACCCGCGTGGACCCGCTGTCGCCGGGCGCGGACGCGAAGGTCCCGTTCACCGTGACGCCGCCCGCTTCGGCGGCCCCCGGTACGTACAGCGTGAACATCACCCTGCGCCACGGCCCTCTCACGACCACCACGGCGGTCAAGGTCACGGTGGCCCCGGAGAACCTCGCCCGTAACAAGCCGGCCACCCAGAAGAGCACCGCGTGGGACGCCCCTGCCTCCCGCGCCGTCGACGGGAACACCGACGGCTCCTTCGGGTCGGGCTCGGTGACCCACACCGCGGAGCCCGCGTCGCAGGCGTGGTGGCAGGTCGACCTGGGCGCCTCGAAGTCACTGTCCGCAGTCGACATCTGGAACCGCACCGACTGCTGCTCCGACCGGCTGAAGGACTTCTGGGTCCTGGCCTCGGACACCCCGATCACGGCCGACGGACTCGATGCGGCACGGACCGCACCCGGTGTGACGGCGGTCCATGTCACCGGTCAGGCCGGACGGCCGTCCACCGTGCAGCTCCCGGCGGGCACCTCCGGCAGGTACGTCCGCGTGCAACTGACCTCCGGCACCAACCCGCTGTCGCTGGCGGAGGTCGAGGTGCGCGGGCACTGAGAGAGCCCTGCCGAAACGGGTGGTGGCCCGGACCGATCGCTCCCGGTCCGGGCCACCACCCGTTCCGTCGGGCGCAGGAGTCACGCGGCAGCGTCATCCGTGGTCACGCGGGAAAAATCACCCGAGGGCCGCGACCCGGTCCCGGTATCCGCGTACCGCAGCCGCGTCCCGGTACGGCTCAAGGCGACGCTCGAAGTCCCGTACGTACTCCGTCGCCCGAACCGACCGCATCTCCGCCGCCTGCTGGGCCGCCTCCGCGCCGAGCAGGCACGCCTGGTCGAGCTCACCGAGCCCGAGCCGGGCGGACGCCAGCACCACCCGGCAGAACAGCCTGCTCCGGGCGTACCCCGGGGCGCGCAACTGCAGCGAGCGCTCCGCGTGCTGGGCGGCGGCCCGGTACTGCTGCAGATCGCGGTGGCAGTGCCCGAACTCGTCGGCGAGCTGCGCCTCGTCGAAGTAGCGCGCCCAGTACGGTACGTCGTCCCCGGGCCGGGCGGTCTCCAGCGCGCGTTCCGCCCGCGCCAGCGAGGCCGTGCAGGTCCTGGCCTCGCCGAGCACGCCGTGCCCACGCGCCTCGACGGCGTGCAGCAGGGCCAGGACGACGGGCGGCGCCGACGAGCCGATGCCCTGCTGGGCGACGCGCGCCAGCTGGACGGCTTCCCTGCCGTGCCCGAGATAAACCGCCTGCCGGCTCATGGTGATCAGCACGTAACTGCCGTACGCCCGGTCCCCCGCTGCCTGCGCGAGCCGCAGCGCCTGGACGAAGTAGCGCTGGGCGAGACCGTGCGCCGCGATGTCGTACGAGGTCCAGCCCGCCAGCCGGGTCAGATCGGCGGCTGCCGAGAAGAGCCGCCGCCCAGTGGTCTCCCCGTACGTCCCGCGGAGCATCGGCTCGGCCTCGTGCTCCAGGTAGCGGACGAGGGCCTGGCGGGCGTGGCCGCCGCCGTAGGCGTTGTCGAGGGTGCGGAAGAGCTCGCCGACGGAACGCAGGGCGGCGACATCGCCGCTGCTCACCTTCTGGCCGGATCCGCGGTCGGTCTGCCGCTGCCGGGGGACGCCGGGGGCGCCGGTTGCCGGCGGCACGAGGTGCACCGGAGGCCCGGCAGAGGCGGAGGGCGACGCGGCGGGCCCGGAGGGCCTGGCGGGCGCGGGCCCCCGGGCGCCGTATCGGCCCCCGGGCCCGCTCGCCCCGTGCAATCCACGCGCCCCTGCGTGGGCCGTGGCGTGCGCTCCGGCGTGCGAACCACGGGACCCGTTGGCCCCCACCGGCCCGCGCTGCGCACCGAGCACCGGCGCCGCCTGGGTCCCGCTGCCCCCGCCGGGGGCAGCCGTCTCGCTCCCCCGCCCGACCCACTCGTCGGCCCGTCCGATCAGCCAGTCGCGGCTGGGCACCACGAGCCCGGCCGGGGTGAAGGCGATCTTACGCAGCTCCGCCTGGCTGCCCGAGTCCTTCCGCCACAGGCCGCTGACGATGTCCACCGCCTCGGCCGGAGTGGCGGCGAACTCCAGGCCGGCGTAGACGGGCGCACACCCGTCGAGGCCCAGGTCCTGCGCGGAGAGCCGGCGCCCGAGCCGCCGGGTGAAGACCTCGGCGATCAGTGCGGGGGTGGTCCCGCGCGGTTGCTGGCCGCGCAGCCAGCGAGTCACGGAGGTCTTGTCGTAGCGCAGATCCAGGCCGTGTTCGAGGCCGAGCTGGTCCACCCGGCGGGCGAGACCGGCGTTCGAGAATCCGGCTTCGGTGATGAGCGAGGCGAGCTGGCGGTTGGGGGTGCGCTGCGGAGGTCGTTCCGACATCAGCTGTACGGTCTCCTGCCTTCGGGGCCGGGCGGGCAGCCCTTATGGAACGGCGCGAATTTAGCGGGCCCTACGGCGGCCGCAGTCTCCTTCGCTTCACATTCATCCGATCGTGTGAGGATTGGGGGTGGCGCTGACGGGAACAACCTGCCGGGCCACCGCTCCCGGGGCGGTCGTACAGTGGCCCGGGGCGCGAATCAGTGCATGGTGACGTGGTTCCGGGGCACCCCCGGCTCCCGGTACCGCAAGTAGGGAGGCATCTCCGTGAGTGAGCTTCGGTTCGTCCGGCTGGGATTCGGCGAGGAAGCCGTCGACTACCAGGAGGCCTGGCAGAAGCAGCGCGAGGTGCACGCGGCCCGGTTCGAGGACACGGTTCCCGACACCTGTCTGCTGCTGGAACACCCGCCGGTCTACACGGCGGGACGACGTACGACCGACAGTGAGCGCCCCCTGGACGGCACTCCGGTCGTCGATGTGGACCGCGGCGGAAAGATCACCTGGCACGGCCCCGGGCAGCTCGTCGGCTACCCGATCCAGAAGCTGCCGCGCCCGGTGGATGTCGTGGCGCATGTCCGCAGGCTGGAGGACGCGCTGATCCGTACGGCTGCCGAGTTCGGTCTGGAGACCAGCCGGGTCGAGGGCCGCAGCGGAGTCTGGGTGCTCGGTGACCCGGTCGAGGAGCGTCCGTCGCTCGGCGGCCTCTCCCTCGACTTCGACCCGCGGCTGCACGACGAGGAGTTCGACCCGCGGCTGAACGGCCCCGAGTACGCCCCGTCCAACGCCGGTCAGCGCCGCGAGGACCGCAAGCTGGCGGCGATCGGCATCCGGGTCGCCAAGGGTGTGACCATGCACGGCTTCGCGCTGAACGTGAACCCGGACAACACCTGGTTCGACCGGATCGTGCCGTGCGGCATCCGCGATGCGGGCGTCACCTCGCTCGCGTACGAGCTGGGCCGCGACGTCACGATCGCGGAGGTGCTGCCGGTGGTCGAGAAGCACCTGAAGGACGTCCTGGAGAACGCGGAGCTCGCCCCGCGGGAGATCGACCGGGCCTCGCCTGACTGGGGCCCCGGGAATGGCCCGGCCCACCCCCTGGTTGCCCAGGGGCAAGGGCCACACCCCAACCGCACAAATAGCGGGCGTACCCTGGTGTTCGCCGAAGAATCGAAGTCGTAGGGAGCCGGACGTGTCCGCTGTCGCACCCGACGGGCGCAAGATGTTGCGCCTGGAGGTCCGGAACAGCCAGACCCCCATCGAGCGCAAGCCCGAGTGGATCAAAACCCGGGCGAAGATGGGCCCCGAGTACAACCAGCTGCAGAAGCTCGTGAAGAGCGAGGGTCTGCACACGGTGTGCCAGGAGGCCGGCTGCCCGAACATCTTCGAGTGCTGGGAGGACCGTGAGGCCACCTTCCTCATCGGTGGTGACCAATGCACCCGGCGCTGTGACTTCTGTCAGATCGACACGGGCAAGCCGCAGGCGCTGGACCGGGACGAGCCCCGCCGCGTCGGCGAGTCGGTCGTCACGATGGACCTGAACTACGCCACGATCACCGGCGTCGCCCGCGACGACCTGGAGGACGGCGGAGCCTGGCTGTACGCGGAGACCGTGCGTCAGATCCACGCGCTGACGGCGGGGCGCGAGGCCGGTGCCACCAAGGTCGAGCTGCTGATCCCCGACTTCAACGCGGAGCCCGAGCAGCTGGCCGAGGTCTTCTCCTCGCGCCCCGAGGTGCTCGCGCACAACGTCGAGACGGTGCCGCGGATCTTCAAGCGGATCCGCCCCGGTTTCCGTTACGAGCGTTCCCTGGAGGTCATCACGCGGGCCCGCGAGGCCGGTCTGGTGACCAAGTCGAACCTCATCCTCGGTATGGGCGAGACCCGCGAGGAAGTGAGCGAGGCGCTCCAGGACCTGTACGACGCCGGCTGCGAGCTGATCACGATCACGCAGTACCTGCGGCCCTCCGTGCGCCACCACCCGGTCGAGCGCTGGGTGAAGCCGCACGAGTTCGTGGAGCTGAAGGAGGAGGCCGACGAGATCGGCTACTCCGGTGTGATGTCCGGGCCGCTGGTCCGTTCCTCGTACCGGGCCGGCCGGCTCTTCCAGCAGGCGATCGAGCGGCGCGGCGCGGTCACGACCGCGCCCACTGCCTGACCCCGGACTGTGTGAATCCGGGCACAAGAAGCTACTGAACGGTACTGGCTGAATCGACGCGGCCCATACGCTCCCCGCAGGTCGGGGACGCGTATGGGCCGCGTCGGCGTGCGCGGCGCCCATATCAAGGTTTCATTGGTGTTTGACCGAAAGGTCATGCGCTGGTAACACCGAGCAGTGACTCTGGATGCACGCAGCGCAGTGGTTTTCACGGCTGCCGCCGCCACTGCTCACCGTCTCCAGCCCGCGCAAACAACTCCTGTAACCCACTCACTCCGCGCATCCGTTCCGAGGGGACTTCCACGATGCAGGCCGTGCCGGTACGTGCCACCGCCATTCCGTCCGTCACCGATGCTCTCCGCGCCGTCGAGTCGCTGCTGCTGAGCAGCGGCCAGCGCACCGCCCGCCGCAACGCCTGGACGGCCGTCCTCGAGGACCGCCGCCGGGCCAAGGACCGGGTCGAGACCGAGTACGTACTGGAGGCCGTGGCCGACCACCGTTCCTAGGCCACGTAAACTTCAGTGCATGGCGAGGAAGGCAAACACTGACGGCGCGGACAGCGTCGAGAACGCGGGGCGGCTCAAGCAGATCGCCCTGACCTACAAGATGACCCGGCGGGCCGACTCCAAGATCGGTCTTGTCGTCGCGGGTGTGGGAATCGTCACCTTCGGCGTCCTCCTCGCCATCGGCTTCTTGATCGACCACCCGATCTACCTGGGCATCCTGGGCTTCGTGCTGGCCCTCCTCGCGATGGCGATCGTCTTCGGGCGGCGTGCCGAGCGGGCGGCCTTCGGGCAGATGGAGGGACAGCCGGGCGCTGCGGCGGCGGTACTGGACCGCGTGGGCCGCGGCTGGACCACGACTCCGGCGGTAGCGATGAACCGCAGCCAGGACGTCGTCCACCGGGCCGTCGGCAAGGCGGGCATCGTGCTGGTGGGCGAGGGCAACCCGAACCGGGTCAAGCTCCTGCTGGCGGCCGAGAAGAAGAAGATGGCCCGCATCCTTGTGGACGTACCCGTGCACGACATCGTCGTCGGCAACGACGAGGGCCAGGTGCCGCTGAAGAAGGTCCGCACCAAGATGCTGAAGATGCCGCGGGTCCTGACCGGCCCGCAGGTGACGGCGGCCAACGACCGGCTGCGGGCGATGGGCGACCTGATGAGCAACATGCCGCTGCCGAAGGGCCCGATGCCGAAGGGTATGCGGATGCCGCGCGGCGGCAAGATGCGCTGACGCCGCACACTCGACGCACAAGAGGGCGGGCTGCGAACCACTGAGGTTCGCAGCCCGCCCTCTTCACATCTCCGCTCGTCGGACCGCTCTCAGATCCGCACCTGCACGGCGCGCGAGAGCCGGTCGTGCAGCCCGCGCCCGTCGCGGTCCCAGACCAGAGCCGGAATCGCCAGGCACAGCAGCATGCT
>NZ_JBSFYR010000037.1:19069-71922 GCF_053599875.1 Streptomyces sp. NPDC005151
CGGACGCATCGTGGTGCCCGTCCCCGGAGGCATCGTGGTGCCCGTCCCCGGAGGCATCGTGGTGCCCGTCCCCGGAGGCATCGTGGTGCCCGTCCCCGGAGGCATCGTGGTGCCCGTCCCCGGAGGCGTCGTGGTGCCCGTCCCCGGAGGCGTCGTGGTACCCGTCCCCGGAGGCGTCGTGGTACCCGTCCCCGGAGGCGTCGTGGTACCCGTCCCCGGAGGCGGCTGCTGCCCCGGCGGCAGGTTCACGTTCACGCGCAACGTCTGTGATTGCGCCTGCTGCTGTTGCTGTTGTTGTTGTTGCTGCTGCTGCTGCTGCTGCTGCTGCTGAGGTCGCTGCACCAGCCGCTGCGGCTGGAACCCAGGCCTGCATTGCGACCTGAACCCGAGGTCGTAGCCCGCCCTGAACGCCACCTGCTGGTTCAGGGGGAACAGCGCCAGGTAGTCGCCAACCCTGTTCAGGCACGACCGGCCGTCGAACTGGCCGCGAATCACGCCGCTGTTGAATCCGGGATCGCCAGGCCCTACCGAGGGTGCTTTCGAGGGGGCCGCTGCTGCCGCAGCGGCCGGGGGTGGAGCGCCGAACGCTTCCCCGGCGAAACCCGCAGGCAACGCCAGCGAGGCGATAAGCACTGGGCTGAGCCGGACAAAGTACCGCTTGCCACGCATGACTTTCTCCCTTCGCCCCCGGACGAAAGACAGGCGTTCGTGCAGGAACGGTGCCTCTCCCCAACACCTCGTACGGCCAGCCGAACGCCACTTCCAGCAGCAGCATCACACGCGGCCGAGCGCGCATCCAGAAACCGACTATCCTAGGAGTAGGGGTCCCAGGTAATAACCATCCGCAATGTCGCCCAGCAGAGGGAACGACGGATGAATTACGACCAACGGCGAGCGGAGCTCGCGGACTTCCTCAGAACACGGCGGCGAGCACTTCAGCCGGAAGATGTCGGTCTCCCGCCACGGGCATCGCGACGAACCCCCGGCCTGCGTCGGGAAGACGTCGCCGACCTCGCCGGCATCAGCGCCTGCTGGTACTCACGCCTTGAACAGGCCCGGAACATCAGAGTATCCGACCACGTCCTCGACTCGCTGGCCGAAGCCCTTCGCCTCAACACCGAAGAACGCGAATACCTGCTGGCCCTGGCGCACGGGGACGCCCCTTCCAGCGCGAGTGTTTCCCCGGACGGCGTGCCTCCAGCCCTCCAGCGCATCCTGGACAGCCAGCAACCGCATCCGGCCATCGCCCTCGGTCCCCGTTTCAACATTCTTGCCTGGAACCAGGCCAGAACCGATGTCTACGGGGATCTGACCAAAATACCCCCTGAGCACCGTCACATCCTGTGGCTTTTCTTCGGCGGCTATCTGCGGGAACTGATTCAGAACTGGGAGCCGAGCGCTCGCTCCGTCCTGGCAGAGTTCCGCGCAGCCACCGGAGTCTACGTCCAAGAACCCTGGTTCACCGCACTGGTCCGCGAACTGAGCCAGCACAGTGCGGACTTCCGTAGATGGTGGCAGCAGCACGAAATCGAAAGGCACCACGTCACCACCCGGGAGGTGAAGCATCCTTTTGTCGGCAGCATGATGCTGGAAGAGAGCGCGCTCGTCGTCGACGACCGCTCAGGCCGGCGGATCATTCTCGAGATCCCGAAACCCGGCACCGGCACCGAAAACAAGCTGACGGCGCTTTCCTGGCGGTCCCACCGGGTGCAGGCTCCGCCGTGCCATGTGCTTCACAGGCCGGCTTCGGGGAACGGCGGAACAACCACTACCGAACGTGAAGACAGCTGTGGTGCGATCAGTGCCGCAGAGCCGTCCCCACGTCGACCTTGACGTCACCCGACAGCTTGCGGTTGCTGCGGGCGATGGCGTCCTTGGAGGACTTCGGCCCGACGTCGTCGATCGTCACCACCACCGTGTCGAGCAGGTTGCCGTTCGCGTCACGGAAGGTGACCTGCACGGCGTAGGACTTCGCCGAGTCGGTGCCATTCGTCACGGTGATCTTCGAGGTGGCGCGGCCGTCGTGGTCGGTGCTCACCGCGCCCAGCTTGACGTCGCCCTTGGCGTTCACGCCGTTCTTGAAGCCTCTCAGTTTCTCGCCCGCGGCAGCAGTCGCCGAGGCCACCACGTCGGAACCCCTGGATGCCACCGACGCTGCGGCGGAAGCCGCTCCGGACGCCGTGGTGGAGGCGCCGCCGCCGTGCGAACAGGCACCGGCGGTCGACATCACGGCCGTCGTCAGCAGCACGGCCCACAGGCCTCGCGCGGCTTTCCTCGTCATCGTTCCTCCCAGCACTCGTCCGTCGCCCCAGTCAAAGGGTCCGCAGGCCGCACCGCATGCCCGGTATGCCGGACGGGTGAAGGGCCGGACCGGAGCGGAGGCCGTACGCCCGGGCGCGGCTGCCCTGTGGGGTCATACGTGCGGAGGGACGGCCGAGTCCGGTGGCATGAGCGACCTGGACCCGGGCGGCCTCCCCTACCAGCCGCGGTCCGAGCCGCGTCGACGGCGGCAGTCGCGTGTGCCGTAACCGTGGACGACGGCACTCATCGGACTGCCTCGGCGTCCGGGGCCTTCGCCACGGCCGTCTGCGGTGGGTTCTGAACCTGGTGGTTGGGTGTGTGCGCATGTGCCTGTGCCCCCGGCCTCCGGGGGCACAGGCTTCCGGTCCGTCAGCGGCCGTAGCGGATCAGGGCGCGGACCATGCGGCAGGTGGTGTCGGACGGCGGGTGGATGCCGATGCGCTCGGCAGTCGTGCGTATCGTGTCGTTGTCAGCGCTCGACGGGTAGTAGACGCCCGTGTCGAGCAGGGCGATCGCCAGGCGCATGGCCTTCAGGCGGCGGTTGTGGGAGACGTACCACTCGCGGGGCCGGCCCGCGGGGAGCGGCTTCTTCTGCAGGGGTTTGTGGAGCGGCTTGGTCGTGACTGCGGCAACGGCCATGGGCATCCTCCTGGCACGGTCGTGAAACCCTCACGAACTACCTCCATTTTACGGCCCACCACTGACAATCACCCCTGGCCAGCGGGGCTTTCGCGGTGTCCGTCGCGTACCGTTGACCCCATGGAGATCTGGATCAATCCCGCATGTTCCAAGTGCCGCAGCGCAGTGCAGTTGCTCGACGCCGAGGGCGCCGAATACACCGTCCGCCGCTATCTGGAGGATGTGCCATCGCCGGACGAGATCCGGGCCGTGCTCGACCGGCTCGGGCTGGAGCCGTGGGACATCACGCGGACGCAGGAAGCGGACGCGAAGGAACTCGGGCTCAAGGAGTGGCCGCGCGAGGCCGGTTCGCGGGAGCGGTGGATCACGGCGCTCGCCGAACATCCGAAGCTGATCCAGCGGCCGATCATCACGGCGGAGGACGGGACGGCTGTCGTGGCGCGTACGGAAGAAGCCGTGCGGGACGCTTTGGGGCGTTGAGCGCAGCCGGAATCACTCGGTCAGCAGGAAGTCCTCGATCCTGCGGTTGAGTTCGGCGGCGTCCGGGGCGTTTAGCGGCAGCGTGTGGTGCGTGGCGCCGGGGATCGTCGCCGTCCGTCCGTGCGGGAGCAGCCGGGTCGCGGTGGCGGCGACCCGCGCCCGCATCGAGCGCGTGGGCTGACCGGCCCGGTCGGTGCCCGCACGGTGCCGGACGGGCTCTCCCCGCCGTTCAGGACCGTGCGGGCACCGGCCCCGCCTTGGCCTCCGCCTCGGCCAGCAGCTCGGTCATCCGCAGCCCGAACCGTACGTCGCAGGAGTGCGGAACCCCCGTACGTACCGCTTCGATCAGCGCATCGACCGCCGCCCGGAACGACCCCACCGCATCCCCCCACCCGGGCAGCGTCGCAACGCCCGGCTCCCCCCGGATCTCGATCTCCGTACCCACCGCTCCCTGCGGCGCGGCCAGTGCGAGCGTCACCGTGCTGGATGCGCCGGAGGTGTGGCGGAGGATCAGGTGGGTGGTGTCGGCGGGACCTCGGGCCGCGGTCAGTTCCGTCGCATCGCCGAGCACCGGGAGCAGCACCGACAGCGCATGCGGACCGACGTCCCACAGACCGCCCTTGTCACGGCGCCACGGAGACGCCGCGTACTCGCTGTCCGCACCGGGGGCATACAGCGCGCCGATCCACTGGGCGCGGGCGGTGAACCAGCCGTGCCGGCCGGCCTGTTCGGCGATCCAGTCGGACGTCTCCTTCGCGAACCGCAGCGTGCAGAACACGACGGACGCGACCCCCGCCCGGTCGGCCGCCTCGGCGACCTCCCGGGCCCCGGCCACGGTCGTCGCGATCGGCTTGTCCATCAGCAGGTGACACCCGGCGGCCGCGGCGCGGGCGGCCAGCGGGGCCTGGACGTCCGGCGGCAGGGCGAACGCGACGGCGTCGCTCACGGCGAGAAGTTCATCGACGCCCCCGTCACCGGAGTACGCCGTGGTGCCATGGGCGGTCGCGAGCGCGTCCGCCGCCTCGGGGCGGCGCCCCCACACGCCGCTGAGCACGACACCGGGATGGGTGGCGAGGGCGGGTGCCTGGGTGTTCCGGGCCCAGGGGCCCGTACCGAGAAGGCCGATACGCAGGGGAGCGGCGGGCGGTGTCGTCATGGGGGCCAGTCTGCCCGGTCCGCATATCGGGTGGCGGCGTACGACGGTCCGCGGTTACGTTGGCCGAGCACGGACGGCGGGACGGAGCTGCCCGCCGGGGTCTGACCGTGATGCCGCTGACCCGGCTCGCCCTGTATGTCCTGTCCCTGGGCTTCGAAACACGGCACGCCCACCGTCAGCACCTGACCCGGGCGCTGCGCACCGCCGCCCGTCGCGCCGCCGGTGCCCATGCCGGGAGCTGGGGCCGGGTCGCCGCCGTGCTGGACGACAGCTACTCGTCGTCCGGGTCCGGGGAGAAGCGGCGTCGTCCGCTGGCCGTGGCGCTGGCCTGCCACTTCCTGCTGGAGGCGCTGGCCGCGTAACACGGGGTTCACATACGGGCAACGGACGGGAAATCGCGTCTTGCGAAGCTGCGCTGCAGAGACCGGACCGCAGACCGCAGCACCGCAGCACCCCCGAAGGATGGCTTCCGTGACGTTCAAGGCTGAGTACATCTGGATCGACGGCACCGAGCCGACCGCCAAGCTTCGTTCCAAGACGAAGATCATGGCAGGCGAGCCCTCGGGAGACGTCGCGGAGCTGCCCATCTGGGGCTTCGACGGATCCAGCACCAACCAGGCCGAGGGTCACGCCTCCGACCTTGTGCTCAAGCCGGTCTTCTCCTGCCCGGACCCCGTCCGCGGCGGCAACGACGTCCTCGTCCTGTGCGAGGTCTTCACCATCGACATGACGCCGCACGAGTCCAACACCCGCGCCGCCCTGCGTCCGGTCGCCGAGCAGTTCGCCGGCCAGGAGCCGATCTTCGGCATCGAGCAGGAGTACACCTTCTTCGACGGCCACCGCCCGCTCGGCTTCCCCGTGGGCGGCTTCCCGGCCGCGCAGGGCGGCTACTACTGTGGTGTCGGCTCCGACGAGATCTTCGGCCGCGAGATCGTCGAGAAGCACCTCGACAACTGCCTGCAGGCGGGTCTGGGCATCTCCGGCATCAACGCCGAAGTCATGCCGGGCCAGTGGGAGTTCCAGGTGGGCCCGCTCGCCCCGCTGGAGGTCTCCGACCAGCTGTGGATCGCGCGCTGGCTCCTCTACCGCACCGCCGAGGACTTCGACGTCTCCGCGACCCTGGACCCGAAGCCGGTCAAGGGTGACTGGAACGGCGCGGGTGCGCACACCAACTTCTCCACCAAGGCGATGCGCGAGGGTTACGACGCGATCATCACCGCGTGCGAGTCGATGGGCGAGGGCTCGAAGCCGATGGACCACGTCAAGAACTACGGCGCGGGCATCGACGACCGTCTCACCGGCCTGCACGAGACCGCCCCGTGGAACGAGTACAGCTACGGCGTCTCCAACCGCGGCGCCTCGGTCCGTATCCCGTGGCAGGTCGAGCAGGACCAGAAGGGCTACATCGAGGACCGTCGCCCGAACGCCAACGTCGACCCGTACGTCGTCACGCGGCTGATCGTCGACACCTGCTGCAAGGCGCTGGAGAAGGCCGACCAGGTCTGATCCGCATCTGATTCCGTACGAAGGGGCACCCGCCGGAGACGGTGGGTGCCCCTCGTCGTACGGGTGCCGGACCTACTCGGCGGTGGCAGTTGCTGAGCGGCCACTGTCAGTGGCGGGGATGCGCCCGGTACGCAGCAGTGGGTCCAGGACTCACTGGCGCACACTGGTGAGGAACGGTCCGTATCGACGGGTGAGAGAGGCCTGCAGCGGCGCCGCCTACTCTGGTCTCATAGGGGCATGGCCAGCTTCCAGTACACCGCGCCGGGTCGCAGCGACCTCGAGCCGTTCTGGCCTTCTCGTCAGCATCACGACTTCGACCGGGTGTGTTGTCGCGCGTGGAACGCGCAGGCCCTCTAAAGCCGCTCACTCCGGTCTTCGGTCCGCGCGCACGACGCAAGTCCGTCCCTCGACGACTCCTTCGCGCGAAAGAGCTGACCTTCATGGCGAACACTCGTACATTCTCCGCCGCCACCGCTGTCACCCCAGCAACGCCGGCGACCGCTGCGGCCCCACCCTCCGCCCGCTCCGTCTCCCCAAACCGCCACCGGCTGCGCGCCGTCGACCCCGACGAGGTCGTCCAGCCGGCGGATGTGGCCGGCTTCCTGCCGCCGGGCACCACCTGGCTGCCCGCACCTCAGCACACCCTTCCCGCCCTGCCGGGCCGGCCGCCGATGATCGGCTACCTGGTGCTCGTACCGGCCGATCAGCAGCCCGCCGTCGCGGCGGCCGCCGCGGCCGCCGCCCAGCGGATCGTGCCGCAGCCGGTGGAGACCCCGGCCTCGGCCGGTCCGGTGCGCATCGACACGGTGCAGCGCACCGCGGCGGTGGACGGCAACACGCTCGACCTCACGTTCCTCTCGAACTCAGATGCAGCGCGGTCGCCCCCAGGTGGGGTGCGGCCCGGGACTCCAGGACCTGTTGACCTGGCGGCATCTCAGCCGTTGAACCATGCTGCCGCGTCGAGCCGGAATGCGCCGACGGGCGCCATCGCGCGCAGGTCGGACTCCAGGGCGCGCAGCCGCTCGGCCCCGAGCGCCCGGGACCACTCGGCGTGCAGCCGGTCGAACCCCTCGGCGGACCGGACCAGTACGTCGACACCGCGCGGGGTGACCCGGACCAGCTTGCGGCGCCCGTCCTGCGGATCGTCGACGCGTTCGACGTAACCGAGACCCTCAAGCCTGTCGACGGTCTTCCCGGCGGCCTGCTTGGAGACGCCGAGCCGCCGGCCGATCTCACTTGCGGTCGCGCCGTCACGGCCGACGGCCTGGAGCGCGAAGCCGTACGCGGGCCGCACGTCGGGGTGACCGCTCTCGGCCAGCTCCCGGTGCAGCTCATCGATGATCGTCCGGAACCCGGCGAACAGGAGCAGGGGCAGCTCGAAGCCCGCACCATCCCCGGCGGTCGCCGCCTCCTCAGCTCGCCCCGCCGGCTCAGCCATTGCGAAACTCGACAACTTGCTTTACGTTTTCGTCAATCACATTGTCGAGTTTACCGCGAGAGGTCACGCCATGCCCGCATCCGCGTTCCCCGACCACACCCTCGAATCCGCCCCCGCCGCCGCCCGTCGCACCATGAAGGCGGTAGCGGACAAGCAGGGATATCTGCCCGCTGCCGTCGGCCGGCTGGCCACGTCGCCGCAGCTGCTCGACGGCTTTCTGAAGATCAGCGCGATCTTCGAGTCGACCACCCTGGACCCGCTCTCCCGCGAGGTCCTGATCATGACGATCGCCACCCGCAACAGTTGCCACATCTGCGTGGCGATGCACACCGCGAAGCTCACCGCCCTCGGCGCGGACGCCGACCTCATCGCCGCACTGCGCGAGGAGAAGCCACTGCCGCTCCCGGACGAACGACTGGAATCGGTGCGGCAGTTCACCCTGGCCGTCATCGCCACGGCGGGCGCGGTCGACGACGACACGCTGCAGGCCTTCCTCGCGCACGGCTACACCCACCGGAACGCCCTGGAAGTGGTTCTGGGCATCGGCGCGTACACAATGTCGACGCTCGCCAACCGGATGACCGACGCACCCGTCGACCCCCAGCTCGCCGCGTTCGCTCCCGCCCCCATGTGACCCGTTTTGCGGACCGCCCGGAGAGGCTGGACGGGCTGGCCCCGTGCAGTCTGCGCGCCGACGACAACAACGCCTCCGGCACTGACGGCGGCAGCGGACAGGGCGGCGACCAGGCCGACAGTCAAGGAGCTGCCCCTGACCGTTGTCGCCGCCCTGGCCGGAACGACGTCCTCGTCGCATCTCCAGCTGCGTCACCATCCGGCCATCGCGCCCCTCCGCGCTCCGTCGCGCGGCCGAACGGCCGGATCCGAGGGAACCGTTCGCGGGCCGGGGTGACCATCGCACGATTCGCTCGTTCAGCTGAATGTGCGCCCACTGTCAGAAGTACCGTCCGCCACCGCCCCGGTCGATGTGGAGCAGGCCGAGGCGGCGCTCGTCGAGCACTATCCGCGGCTGGTCCGGCTCGGCTACCTCGTCCTGCCGCCCTCCCTCGGCCGCAACCGCCGCGTTCTGACAGCGCACTCCCTCGCCCAGCGGTCCCTGCCGCTGAGGCGCCGGACGGCGTTCGCGGCCGACGACGGAGTCCCTCTCCCCCGCCGCCCCGCCGGCGGGACGGCGGTCGACCCGGGCTATGCGCACGTCCGGCAGCGGGTGGTGAACACCGCCCTGGAGGCGGGCCGCCCCCTGCGCCGCCTGGCCTGGCCGCACAGGTCCCAGCTGCCGCCGCTCCTCCCTCTGGTGTGGGGTCTGCGCCTGCTCCCGCACTCCGGAGGTGCGGACGAACTCGCCCTGGACCAGGCACTGTCCGCGCTCTCCGGGCCGGCGCGCGCGGCGCACGTCCTGCGCGGCCTGGAGGGCCTCGCGGACGGGGAGGTACGGCGGGTGCTCGCCGCCGCAGGAGTGGCGGACCCGCACGCGGCGCTGACGGAGGCGGACGCGGTGGCGGCGCCGTACGCACTCCTGGACTCCACGGAGTTCGACCCCTGTTCCCTACAGGCCCGCCCGCCTGATCTGCTGCGCCGCCGCCGGCGCGCGAAGGCGGCGCTCGCGGCGGTCGCCGCACTCCTGGTGTGCGGGGCGCTACTGGGGCTTCCGGGCAACGGCTGGGGCCGGGACCTGGCGTCCGCGCCGCTGTACGCCCGTAACCCGGCGGCCGAACAGGCCCTGGAACCCCCCGCGTTACTCAGGGTGCCCGCCGCGTACTGGCAGCGCTCGCCCCGGACCGACTTCACCGCCTGGCCCACCCGCGGCGACCGCACCGACGACACCCGGCTGCTGCGGCGCGCACTCACCGCCTGGGCGCGTCCAGGCCCCGCCGTCCGGTCGTCCACGACGCCCGGGACGCCGGTCGGGCCGCCGATGGGGCCCCCGCAGCTGCTGTACGCGGGCGAGGTGGGCGCGGCCGCGGTGGTGTTGTTCTACGACGGGCTGCGCATCGTGCGGTACGCGGAGGCACGCGACGCCGATCCGGCTCAGGGCGCGGCGCTCGACTTCGCCCGTGTCGACAGTGCGGACGCGTCCTCCGCCGACGCTCTGATCGTGAGCCGTGGCGGCGGCACGGTCCGCTATCTGACGGCTCCCTGGGTGCGGCAGGTGTCCGTACGGGATCTGCTCGCGCCCGGCCGGTCCGCCTGGCCGCTGCACCGCGACCGGAACGGCGTGACCGATGTGCTGGCGAGCCCGCAGACGGCCGGGGACTGCCGGTCCTGGTCCGCCGTCGAAATGCATGACGCCACGGTGACACGTCTGCTGACGGACCTCGGTGAACTCGCCCCGGCCCGGCTGACCTCCGGGTCGCCGTCGGCGCCGCACGATGTGTCCGGGCGGGCGGAGCGGGAGAGCTGGGCACGGACCGCCTGTCTGCTGAGGGCGGTGCGGTCGCGCGGCGTGCGCTCGGTGAACTCCTGGCCGTACGCGCGGCAGTGGCTGCCCGAGGGCAACGGCTTCGCGCAGTGGCTGTGCACCCGGGCGGAGACCTGGCGCGGCTCGGGAAGCAGGGTCTTCGCCCAGTTCCAGGCCCCGTCGGCGCAGTCCGCCGCCGGTGGCGCGGTGCCGCCCGGGGCGGTGGCGGCGCGTGCGGAGGACTCGCCGGCCTGCGGGGAGCGGGATCCGCGGGTGCTGGCGGGCGTGCTGTGGAAGTCGCGCGGCGGCCGGTGGTACGTACTGGCGGCGGGCAGCACGGAGTTCGCCTCGCTGACCACCTCGGGCGGGGTGGAGGGCCGGGCGCAGGGGCATCTGCTCGCGGTACGGGCACGGGCGGGCGACCGGGCGCGGCTGAACGGGCTACTGGCGGACGGCAGGCGGGTGGGCGCTCTGCGCTGACTGCCGCCGTGCCGTTTCCCCTGGTGCACGCCGTGATCCTCCGCTCGGCCGGTTCATGGTGCCCAGCGGCGGACCCTCCGGCGTGCCCGCGGAATCAGGACGCGCAGTCGCTGCCGGACGTGCGTGCCCCCGATACCGCGGTGGGGAACCTGCAGGTGGGACGGGGCGCCGAGGGGCTGATGGCGACGGTCACGGGAGGGGATGGGGGGAACGGATGGAGATCCACGGATTGCCTACAGGAGTCGGTTCCACGATCGGCGGCATTCCAGCCGATCGGGTGTCTTGGAGCGCGTGGCGCGGCCGTCGAAGGTCGTCGGGGGGCGACGGTTGCGGTGTCCAATCCGAGCAGGCGCTTCGGCGCCTGCTGCGACAGGAGATTTCTATGCATGTTTCCCGCTTCGCTGCCACAGTCTGTGTGGCCGCCGTCGTCGTGCTGGGCGGCGCCGGCGCAGCTCAGGCCGCCGCCCCCGGCGCCGCCGGCGGTGCCCACTCCCTGCAGGCCAATGACGGTCGGCACGGGGATGGCGACCGCCGGGACGACTGGCGCTGGGGCCACGACCGCCGCGACGACAGGCGCTGGGACCGCGACTGCCGCGACGACGACAGGCGCTGGGGCCACGACCGCCGCGACGACAGGCGCTGGGGCCACGACCGCCGCGACGACAGGCGCTGGGACCGCGACTGCCGTGACCACCGACGCCACGACCACGACCGGTACCGGGAGTACCGTTCCCGCTGATCCGATCCGAACCGCAGTATGAACTGGGCCCGTGGCGCCCTCCATCGAGGAGGAACGCCACGGGCCCGACGCGTGCGCCCCGGCTCGGCCGCGCAGCCGGCTGGGCGCGACCTGGGAGCGAACTGGGAGCGAACTGACGGCAGTCGCTGGGCCACGCTCTCGGTTCTGCTGCTTTTCCCTATGCTCCCGGGTGTTGGCGGCGTGGGTCCTGGGGCCTTCGCGCCCGCACCTGAGCCGACGACCGGCGCTCGGACAGGTTCACATTGCACCGAGCTGAGGATGGCGACGCTCTCGTCATCGATCGAGCGCGATCTGGCCGAAGCAGGCACTCGATCGCTGTCCGAAGCTCACCGAACGCAACGGACAGCGCCCTCCGTTACCCACCGATCAGAGGCTGCAGGAATTCGCTGCACGCCCCTGTTCCCCCCGCGTACCCGTCAGTACATTGACAGCATGTCTCACACGCAGCCAGCGGCGGTCGCGTCGGAGCGAACCGAGCTGAAGGCCCGCAAGGTCTCGTTCGCCTGGGAGAAGACTCCCCTCCACTGGGTGCCGGGCGACCTCTGATGGACGCGGTCACCGCCGCGCTCCCGGCGGACTGCACCCTGCACCTGGAACGCTTCACCGCCGCGGCGCCGGCGGACGGCGACTCCGGCGCCTTCGAGGTGGAGCTGCACCGCACCGGGCGTACGGTCCAGGTCGCGGCGGGCCAGTCGATCCTGGCCGCGGTCCGCGAAGAACTCCCGTATGTCTCGTACTCCTGCGAGCAGGGCTTCTGCGGAACGTGCCAACAGCGCGTGCTGGAGGGCGAGATCGACCACCGCGACGAACTCCTGACGGACGCGGAGCGCGACGACTCGATGCTGATCTGTGTGTCGCGGTGCCGGGGGGAGCGGCTGGTGCTGGACCTTTAGCGTCCCGTTCACCTCGGCCCGGTTAGGCTGTTGGTATGACGACCGGGGTGCGGCGCAGGATGGGCGTCCATGAGCGCAAACAGCAGCTGATAGGCGTCGCGCTGGAGTTGTTCAGCCGCCGCGCCCCCGACGAGGTCTCCATCGATGAGATCGCAGCCGCGGCCGGGATCTCCCGGCCGCTCGTCTACCACTACTTCCCGGGGAAACAGAGCCTGTACGAGGCGGCGCTGCGGCGGGCGGCCGACGAGCTGGCGACGCGGTTCCTGGAGCCGCGCGAAGGGCCCCTGGGGGCACGGCTGTTGCGGGTCATGGGGCGGTTCTTCGACTTCGTGGACGAGCACGGGCCAGGGTTCTCCGCGCTGATGCGGGGCGGGCCCGCGGCCGGCTCGTCGACGGCGAACGCGATGATCGACGGGGTGCGGCAGGCGGCGTACGAGCAGATCCTCGCCCACCTGGGGGTGGAGAAACCCCCGGCGCGGCTGGAGTTGGTCGTACGGTCGTGGGTGTCGCTGGCCGAGTCGACGGCGTTGATCTGGCTGGACGGGCGGCGGATTCCGCGCGCGGAGCTGGAGATGCAGCTGGTGCACGACTTCGCGGCGCTCGCCACGGTCAGTGCGGCGTACGACGCGGAGATGGCCGGCATCGTGCTGCGGGTCCTCGCCGAGGAGCCGGTCGACGGGCCGTTCGGAGATCTGCTGGCGCGGCTCTCCGCCATCTCGCCCGCCGTACCGGCTGTGCCCTCGCGGCGGTTGCCGTAACGGCCTGCCCCATGGCAGGGAGTGGGCTCCCGACCGCGGGGGAGGCCGTTAGGTGCGCAGTTCGCCCTGGAGCGCAGCGGCGAGGCCCACCTCCGCGTTGTCGGCCCTGGCCGAGGTGGTGGGAGGGACGCGCCCGGGAGTGTGCGATGCGGCTCACTCCCCGGCGGCTGCCCTCAACGTAGTCCTGTACGGGTCACCGCAGGGAGAACACGGCCACCGTGCGTCCCGGGGCGGTGAAGCTTCCCGAACTCCTCTCGTACGAGGCCTTCTTGACAGTAGAATCCGCCCCCGCAGCCTGGACGGGGTGCAGGGTGTAGTCCTTCCCGGCCAGCTCCGCGATCTGCTGGTGCTCGGTGCCGGGGGTCGCGTTGAGAACGATCACCAGCTTTCCGAGCCGCATCGTGATCACGCCGGGCGTCTCGTCCTTCCCGGACAGCGGGAACGACAGGGCGGACTGCACCTCCTCGGTGGTGGAGAGGTCGAACTCCTTCTCCGTCGCGCGGATGCTGAGCAGGTCCTGGTACGCGGCGGACGCGCCGTCGATCTGCGCGCAGCCGGGGCTTAGCGCGGGGGCGGTCAGCAGCGGCTTGGCGTACGACCACTTGGACCGGTTGTCGGCCGCGAGCGGCAGTCCGCGGCCGAAGCCGTTGCCGTCCCGGCAGTCCCAGTGCAGTGCGTTGAACCAGTCACCGCTGTCGTACGAGTTGCGGTCCAGCGACTTGGAGCGCAGCAGGTCCGTGCCCGCCTGGGAGAGCGACGGGCCCTGCGAGAGGGTGGCGGTCGCCATCGCCAGGACCTGCATCCTGGCCCGGTCGGCGGCCGAGGTGCCTGCCGGGAGCTTGAAGGCGAGGGCGTCGTACAGCGTCTCGTTGTCGTGGGCGTCGGCGTAGGCGAGGGCGTCGCCGGGGACCGCGGCGTATCCGGCGGGGGCCCCGTTGTAGTCGATGCCGGAGCCCTTGACCGTACGGCCCGAGGAGTCGGTGAAGGTGTAGTCGGCGAGATTGCCGGTCAGGCCGACCTTGATCAGATCCTGGTAGTGGAGCAGCCGGGCCTTCTGTTCGGCCGGGGTGCCGTTGGCGGTCGAGGAGTTGGGGTCGGTGTAGAGGCCGCTGGCGAAGCCCTGGACACCGGGGTCCTCGTCGAACGGGCTGCCGCCGCGGACGGCGTCCCGGGCCCGGTCGGAGAAGGTGGCGATGCCGGTGCCGGCCATGTTCTTCTGGGTGGCCTGGACGAAGCGGGCGTCGTCGGCGATCTCACCGAAGTTCCAGCCCTCCCCGTACAGGATGATCTTCTTCCCGTCGACACCGTCCTTGGCCACGGTCAGCGCGTCGAGCGCCTTGCGGACGGCAAGGATGTTGGCCTTCGGGTGGTGGCCCATCAGGTCGAAGCGGAAGCCGTCGACCTTGTACTCCTTGGCCCACGTGACGATCGAGTCGACGACGAGCTTGCCCATCATGGTGTTCTCGGGCGCGGTGTTGGCGCAGCAGGTGGACGTGGCGACGGTGCCGTCGTCCATGAGCCGCTGGTAGTAGCCGGGCACGATCCGGTCGAGGACGGACTTGTCGTCCTGGCCGGAGGCGACGGTGTGGTTGTAGACGACGTCCATGACGGTCCGCAGTCCGGCGCCGTTCAGCCCCTGGACCATCTGACGGAACTCGGCGGTGCGCCTGGTGCCGTTCGGGTCGGAGGCGTACGAGCCCTCGGGGACGGTGTAGTGCAGCGGGTCGTAGCCCCAGTTGAACCCGTCGTTCGCGGCGGCCTTCGCCACGCAGGCCTGCTGCTCCTCGGAGTCGGGGGCGTACACGGACAGGTCGCAGGCGGGCTTCTGCTGAGCCGGCTTCTTCTCGGGGATGGTGCCGATGTCGAAGGCGGGCAGCAGATGGACGTAGCTCGTGCCGGAGTCGGCGAGCTCCTTGAGGTGCTTCATCCCGTCGGAGCGGGTGTCGGTGAAGGCAAGGTATTCGCCGGGGTGCTGGGACGTGGGGTCCGCGATCGAGAAGTCGCGGATCTGCAGCTCCTGGATCTGGGCGTCGCGCAGCGGGACGGCGGCGGGCTTCCTCAGCCCGGCCCAGCCCTTCGGTGCGAGCCCCGGGGCGTCGAGGTCGACGACGAGGCTGCGGGCGGAGTCGGTGGTCAGGGCGGTGGAGTACGGGTCGGTGACCTTGTTGGTGACGATCTTCTGGACGGTGGGCGCCCACACCTTCACCACGAAGCGGTACGGCTTGCCGGTCCACTTCGCGGTGCCGGTGACCGACCAGATGCCGGTGCGGTCGTCGCGCCGCATCGGGACGCTCTTGCCGTCGAGTTCCAGGGCGACGGTCTGCGCGGTGGGGGACCAGACGGAGAGGGTGGGGCGGCCGTGGTCGAAGACCGGGCCGAGCGCGGCAGTGCTCGCGTGCTTCCCGTACAGGTCGTCGAGCACACCTGCGCTCTGTACGCCGGTGGCGGCGAGCAGGGCGCCGTTGGCGGCGCGCTGGGTGGCGATCAGCTGGCCGCGCAGCGCCTCGCGGACCCGGTCCCGGTCACGCGGGTCGACGGTAAAGGCCGGGTAGTCCTTGAGGTGTGGATACTTCGCCTTCTGCGCGTCGGTCAGCGCGGACGGGCTGAGCCGCAGCCACTGCCCCTCGTCGGTGAGGGCGCCGTCGACGACGGAGATCCCGCCGTCCTTCGCGTAGACGAGCTGCTGGCTGGTGGCGTCGCCGGCCTTCACCTTCCAGACGACGGTGTCGGAGTCGATCCACTGCGCCTCGGCCTTGGTGAGGTCGGGGCTGGGCATACCGCCGGTCTGCGGCAGCAGGTAGCCGGGCTGTCCGGCGACCATCCACACCTCGTGGTCGTACGTGGCGAGGTCGAGGGACTGGTCGCTGGGGAGGTCCTTCTCGTCGCCCTTGTGGAGGATGTAGCTGAGCGAGGTGGTCCCGTCGGTGAGCGGGACCTCGAAGGTGACGCCGTAGGCGTCCTTCTTCACCGGCTGGAGCGGCTTCGCCCAGTCGGTGGGGTCCTTGGCGCCGGTCCAGGTGTGCAGTCCCCAGCCGTCGTAGTCGCCGTCGGCGCGGTGGTAGTGCAGGACGGCCTTCGTCCTGTCCTGCGCCGGGTAGGCGCCCTCGGGGGCCGTGTCCGACTGGCCGTCCTTGCCCTGCTCGATCCAGACCTGCCCGGTCTTCGCGAGCTCGACGGTGCGCTGCGGACCGTCGGCCGTGCCGTCCTTCTCGACCGTGTACGGGACGGAGGAGGTGCCCTCGTCGAGCTTGATCCAGGCGAAGGCACCGTAGGCGTCGCGCCCGGTGAACCCGGCGGACCTGTCACCGGACTCGATCGTCCAGCCGTCGTAGTCGCCGTCCGCGCGCTTGTAATGGACGACCGCGTAGTCGCGCTCGACGGCGACGGGCTTCCCGTCCGCCGGGGCCTGGCCCGCGGTCGTCGAGGCGAGGGCGCTCGCGGTGCGTCCGGCACGGTCGACCACAACGGCCTTGTAACGCAGCGGCGTTCCCGCCGCCACGGTGTCGTCCAGGTGCTGGGTGATCTTGTACGGGGCGTGGTCGGCGGATCCGAGAGTGGCCCACCTGCCGTTGCCGGTCTGGGCGGCGAAGACGACCCGGTTCAGCGATCCGCCGTCGGTGTCCGCGGAGATCTCGACGGTGCCGGTGGCTCCGGCGGCGGGCGCCTTCAGCGTGATCGAGGGCTTGGCGGCCGGGGCGCCCAGGGGCTTCTCGGCGCGCAGCACGATGCTGGAGAGGGCGGGCACGGTGACGGTGATCTTCTTGTCGGCGCCGCTGCGGACCGTACCGGAACCGCCGTACAGCGTGCGGAAGTTCATGGCGGCCGACTCGGTGGCCAGCTCGACGGTCGTCGCCTCGGTGCCGTTGTTGGTGGCGACGACGTACTCGTTGGTGCGCTTGGGGTCCGTACGGGAGAACGCGTAGACGGAACCTTCCGCGTACCGCTCGGTCTGGACGCCGTCACGCAGGGCCGGGTTCTCCTTGGTCAGCTCGGAGAGCGCGGCGATGTTCCGGTACAGCGGGTGGCCGGTGTCGTACGCGTCGGAGGCGTGCGTACGGTCGGTGCCCAGTTCGTCGTCGTCGAGGTAGTCGGCGGTCTTCGAGGCGAACATGGTCTGGCGGGCGTCCTTGTCGCCGCCCGCGCCGGTGAAACCCTGCTCGTCGCCGTAGTAGATGACGGGGTTGCCGCGGCTGAGGAACATCAGCTCGTTGGCGAGGCGGGCCCGGTCGACCAGCTCGGCGTCGTCGGCCTTCGGGTTGTCCTGCTTCAGGAACGCGCCGATGCGGCCCATGTCGTGGTTGCCGAGGAAGGTCACCTGCTCATAGGCGTTGGCCTTGTCGGTGGTGTACCGGTAGTCGTCGCCGAAGACGGCGGCGAGCTTCGAGGCCGGAGCGCCCTGCGAGGCGTACTGCCGGGCCGCTTCCTGGAACGGGAAGTCGAGCGTCGCGTCGAGCCGGCCCCGGGTGACGTACGGGGAGGTGATGGCGGTGTCGGCGGAGTAGACCTCGCCGAACATGAAGAAGTCGTGACGTCCGCGCCGGTCGGCGTAGGCGTCGAGGGCGGTCGCCCACTGGGTCCAGAAGTCCAGGTCGACGTGTTTGACCGTGTCGATCCGGAAGCCGTCGATGTCGAAGTCACGGACCCACTTCTCGTAGATCTTCTCCATGCCGGAGACGACCTCGGGCCGCTCGGTCCACAGGTCGTCGAGCCCGGAGAAGTCGCCGTACGTGGTGGACTCGCCGGCGTACGTCGAGTCGCCGCGGTTGTGGTACATCGTCGGGTCGTTGAGCCACGACGGGATCTTCGTGCCGGTGTTCTTCGGGGTGTACGGGAACGAGTCGGCGTCGACCTTCGCCAGGCCCTTGCTGTCGTCGAAGGGGCGGCCGTCCCTGTCGAGGTACGGGTAGGCGCCCTTCGGCTTGTAGCCGTACTTCTTCTCGGCGTAGTCGACGGTGTCCGCGGTGTGGTTGGTGATGACGTCGAAGAAGACCTTCATGCCCTTGGCGTGGGCCCTGTCGATCAGCTTCGACAGGTCGGCGTTGGTGCCGAAGTGCGGGTCGACCTGGGCGAAGTCGGTGATCCAGTAGCCGTGGTAGCCGGCCGAGGCATCCTTTCCGGTGCCCTGGACCGGGCGGTTCTTGAAGATCGGGGCGAGCCAGATGGCGGTGGTGCCAAGGTCCTTGATGTAGTCGAGCCGGCTGGTCAGGCCCTTGAGGTCACCGCCCTGGTAGAACCCCTTGTCCGTGGGGTCGTAACCGGTCTCCAGGCGCGAACCGGTGAGTCCGCCACGGTCGTTGGAGGTGTCTCCGTTGGCGAACCGGTCGGGCATGACGAAGTAGAACTGCTCGCGGGTCAGGTCGTGCCGGGCCGGCTCGGCGGCGAGCGCTGCGTCCGACGGCGGGCCCGGGGGCCTCGGCGCAGCGGAGGTGGCTGCCGCCGGGACGACGGGGAGGAGCGCGGCGCACAGTGCGGCTACGGCTCCCCGTCGGAGGAGGGTACGGGACACGGGTCGGGTCTCCTTGCGTTTACGGGCTACTAGGGGTGAACGGAGTTGTGGGGTGGACCGGGGGGGCGGGGGCGTACCAGGGCGTCTCCTCGGACGCCGCAGACTCCCCGACACCGCGGGGAAGCCGTGCACTTACTGCGTCGTCCTGCGGGGATCGCCCTGGTGCACCCCCGCCCCGGGGCGCCGCCCGGGGGCCTCCGGCACTGGACGCCCACGGGTCTGCGGCGGTGCACCCGGACGCTTCGGTGCCGGATGGCCAGGTGCGCGCATCGGCGCCCCGGGAGGGGACGCATCGGGGCGATCCCCGCAGGGTGACGCAGTAGGAGGACGGTTCGTCACGGTGTCGGGGAGTCTGCGGCACCCGAGGAGACGCCCCGATGCGGCACCGACCCCCGGGGCGCCGCCCGGACCGGGACGACGTGGTCGGCCGCCCCGGTCCGGGGAGGACCTCAGCTTCGCCAGACGTCGCTCGTCAGCGACACCTTGCCGGTCGACGGCACCGTCGCCGTGCGGTTGGCGCCGCTCTCCCAGGTGACTGCGCCGCTCGCGTCCTTGCGGATGTACTTGTACTCGAACGACGTCCCGGCGGGCATGCTCACGTCGAGCTTCCAGACCGGGTACGTCGCCGGGTCCAGCTTGAGCGCGTTGCCGGTGTTCCAGTTGCCGAGCGCGGACTGGTTGCCGACGACGTAGATGTTCTGGCCGAGCTGAGTGGTCGCGTTGACACCGAAGGAGGCGCCGGAGGTACCCGTACCGGGGTCGGTGACGCCACCCCCGGTACAGGTGCGGGCGTTCACCTGCAGGGCGACAGCCGTGTTCGCGCCGAGTGTCGCGGTGAACCGGCCGGAGCCGTCGACGGTGACGCCGTTGCCGGACTGGATGTCGCAGTAGTCACCGGTGGGCAGCGACGTCTGGAAGGTGCGGGTCAGCGACGAGCTCTCGTGGTTGATGGCGACGTACGCCTTGGCGCCGCGGCCGAACGCGATCTGGTCTCCGCCGTTGTCCCACCAGTTGGTGACGGCCTCACCGCGCGCGGTGTTGCGGAAGCCGACCATGGAGGAGATCTGCGGCCAGGCGTGCTGGCACTTCCAGCCGTCGCTGTAGCAGGCGTTGACCGTGCCGCCGCCCGGCGGCCCCGCGTCCTTGTCGGACCACTCGTAGCCGGAGTGGACGTCGGGCGAACCGTACGGCCAGGCCAGCATGAAGACGTTGGCGAGGGTGTAGTTGGCACCGTCCTTGTAGTTCAGCGTGTCGCCGCCGCGCTCGGTGTCGTGGTTGTCGACGAAGACCGCGGTCTTCGAGGACGCCATGAAGCCCCAGCCCTCGCCGAAGTTCTTCAGATTGGCGAGGTTCTCGTTGTTGAAGACCTGCTTGAGGCTGCGGGCGTAGCGGAACTCCTGGACGTCCCCGGTGCCGGCGTACTCGTCGGGCGAGACCGCTTCGCCCGCCCCGTAGATCGCCTCCTGCTTCCAGTAGACGCCGGAGTCGGTCAGCCGCGACTTGATGTTGGCGAGGTCGCTCGCGGGGATGTGCTTGGCGGCGTCGATGCGGAAGCCGTCGACTCCGAGGGAGAGCAGGTCGTTGAGGTATCCGGCGATCTTGCCGCGGACGTAGTCCTCACCGGTGTCGAGGTCGGCGAGCCCGACGAGTTCGCAGTTCTGGACGTTGGCACGGTTCTGGTAGTTGCTGATCTGCGCGGTGCAGTCGTCCATGTCGTACGAGGAGTACAGGCCGGGGTAGTTGTACTTCGTGTACGAGGAACCGCCGGTGCCGGTGCCGGATCCTGCCGCCATGTGGTTGATGACGGAGTCGGCGACGACCTTGACGCCCGCGCTGTGGCAGGTGCTGACCATGTGGGCGAAGGCGGTGCGGTCGCCGAGCCGTCCTGCGATCCTGTAACTGACGGGCTGGTACGAGGTCCACCACTGGCTGCCCTGGATGTGTTCCTGGGGCGGCGAGACCTGTACGTAGCCGTAGCCGGCGGGACCGAGAGAGTCCGTGCACGCCTTCGCAACGGAGTCGAACTTCCACTCGAAGAGGACTGCGGTGACGTCCTTGTCGCCCGGCGTGGACGCCTGGGCGGTCGTGGTGGGGGCCACGAGAGCGGCGGCGCCTGCTATCAGGGCGAGCGCTGCAGACAGGTGTCTGCGTGCCATGTCTTTCCTCCTGCTGTGGGGGAAACGCGGGTGACGGTGCAGCCTCACGTGGCAACGCGCCCTGCCCTCAAGGCTCCTGAAGGTTCTTGCTGCAAGAATGCAAACCTTGCCGCGGGGAGACCGTATGAGTCCGTCAGGTTCCGGTCAACCCTTTGGACACCACCCGCTCACATCAGCGAAATGCTGCAGTTTTCTTCCTGCAAGGTCTTACGCAAGACATTGCAGTGCTGTTACGTTTCTCCCGACTCCGGTCCGGTCGGTCGGGGGTCCCGGTCACCCGGGCCCCACGCGCCCGGCGCCGGGCCGGTCACGGTCAAGAGAGGCACCCGGAGTCGCTCACTCCCCGCCGGCCCCCGTGGCAACCACCCCACCGGAATCGCGTCGCACGCCGGGCTCGCGTACCAGGACGGGTCGTGCGCGATCACCGCGCTCTGCGAATTCGTCGTCGCCGCCGCAGCCATCGCCGACCCTGCCAGAGGCACCACGGTCAACACCGGCCCCATCAGTGGCGGCAGCGCCACCAACGTCGTCGCCCGCCAGGCCACCGCGAACATCGACATCCGGGTGAGCACCCAGGCCGAACAGGACCGCATCGACGCAGAGCTGCACGCCATCAAGGTGAGCGACCCCCGCGTGGACGTCGAGGTCTCACACACCTGGAACCGGCCACCGATGACCCTGAACGCCGCATCTGTCCCGCTCCTCGCCCTCGCCCGCTCGGTGGCCCGCGAACAGAACCGCGCCCTGCCCGACGCCGCGGTCGGCGGCGCCGGCGACGCCAACTTCGTCTCCGCGCTCGGGCTGCCGGTGCTCTGCGGAATGGGCGCGATCGGCGGCGGCGCCCACGCCCAGGGCGAGTTCACTACCCCGACACCATGCCCGCCCAGACGGCACCGGTCGCCGACTGGCGGAACCCCTGCGGAGCTGAGCGGCGGCCTCCTGCCACACGGACCACGCCAAAGGGCCCGGTTCACCGGAGTGGGTGACTCCGCGCCGTGGACCCCCGCACCACCAGTTCCGGCTGGAAGACGAACTCCGTTCGCTGCACCGGGGTGCCGCCGATCTCCTCCAGCAGCGCGCCCACCGCCGCCGTCGCCATCGCCTGGACCGGCTGGCGGACCGTGGTCAGCGGCGGGTCGGTGAACGCGATCAGCGGCGAGTCGTCGAAGCCGACCACCGACACGTCCCGCGGCACGTCGAGACCGCGCTCGCGTGCCGCGCGGACCACGCCGAGGGCCATCATGTCGCTGCCGCAGACGATGCCGGTGCAGCCGGCGTCCAGCAGCTCAGCGGCGGCCGCGTGGCCGCCCTCGACGCTGAAGATGGTGTGGCGCACGAGACGGCCGGAGTCCGGGCCGGCTGCGTCGAGGAAGCCCTCCGTCTTGCGGCGCGAGGGGACGTAGCGCAGGGGGCCGACCGCGAGGCCGATGCGCTCATGGCCGAGGTCGGCGAGATGACGTACGGCGATGCGCATCGCCATCTGGTCGTCGGGTGAGACGAAGGGCGCATCGATGCGCTCGTTGTAGCCGTTGACGAGGACTAAAGGGACCCCGCGCGCAGCGAGGCGGTCATAGCGCGCGGGGTCGGCTGTGGTGTCGGCATGCAGGCCGGAGAGGAACACGATGCCGCTGACGCCGGTCTCCTCCAGTTGCTCGACGAGTTCGTCCTCGGTGGCCCCGCCGGGGACCTGGGTGCACAGCACCGGCGTATAGCCGTACCCGGCGAGGACCTGCTCGATGACCTGGGCGAACGCGGGGAAGATCGGGTTGGTGAGCTCGGGGATCACCAACCCGATCAGCCCGGCGCTGCGCTGCCGCAGCCGTACGGGCCGTTCGTAGCCGAGTACGTCGAGGGCGGCGAGCACCCGCTGCCGGGTGGCGGTGGAGGCGCCCGGCTTGTTGTTCAGCACCCGGCTGACGGTTGCCTCGCTGACCGAGGCCTGTGCCGCTATGTCCGCCAGCCGAAGGGGTGCGGCTGTCACACCGTCCACCACACCGTGCTGTCCGCGGGTAGTTCGATGATGCCGTCGGCCGTGGTCACGGGCGTGCTGGCCAGAAGGACAACGCCGGGCGCAGGGATCCGTACGGCCGCACCAGTCGTGTTGGCGGTGCACACGAAGCCGTCGCGGGCGAAGGCCAGCACGCCCTCGGGCGC
The DNA here is from genome assembly GCF_053599875.1 of Streptomyces sp. NPDC005151. Lineage (NCBI taxonomy): Bacteria > Bacillati > Actinomycetota > Actinomycetes > Kitasatosporales > Streptomycetaceae > Streptomyces > Streptomyces sp. NPDC005151. Next base: position 41,713 of record NZ_JBSFYR010000037.1, read on the forward strand.
GTCCAGCCAGGTCACGTCCGAGCCCGCGCCCAGCCCCGGGTGCTCGCGGCGCGCGGCGAGGGCGGCACGGTAGAGCTCCAGAGTGGAGCCCGGCTCGCCGGTCTGCGCCTCGACGCTCAGCTCGGACCAGGTCGAGGGCTGCGGCAGCCAGCTGCCGCCGCTGCCGAAGCCGTACGAGGAGCCGGTCCGCGTCCACGGGATCGGCACCCGGCAGCCGTCGCGGAAGCCGTCCTGGCCCTCGGCACGGAAGAAGGACGGGTCCTGGCGGACCTCGTCGGGCAGGTCGGTGACGTCGGGCAGGCCGAGCTCCTCGCCCTGGTAGACGTACGCGGATCCGGGCAGCGCCAGCATCAGCAGGGTGGCGGCGCGGGCCCGGCGCAGGCCGAGCTCACGGTCGCCGGCGGTGCGGATCTGGGTGCCGAGGCCGGGCGGGTTGGCGAACCGGGTGGCGTGCCGCGTGACGTCGTGGTTGGAGAGCACCCAGGTGGTGGGGGCGCCGACCGGGCGCATCGCGTCCAGCGAGGTGTCGATGACGTTGCGCAGCTCGGCGGCGTCCCAGGCGGTGGAGAGGTACTGGAAGTTGAACGCCTGGTGCATCTCGTCGTGGCGCACATAGTTGGCGGTGCGCTCGACGGTGGGGGTCCAGGCCTCGGCGACGGCGATCCGTTCGCCGGGGTACTCGTCGAGGATGGTGCGCCAGGAGCGGTAGATCTCGTGGACCCCGTCCTGGTCGAAGAACGGCATGACGTCGTTGCCGAGCAGCTTGAGCTGGTCGTGGGTGCCGAGGTCGGGCAGGCCCTCGGCCTTGACGAGGCCGTGGGCGACGTCGACGCGGAAGCCGTCCACGCCCATGTCGAGCCAGAACCGCAGGATGGAGCGGAACTCGTCGGCGACGGCCGGGTGTTCCCAGTTGAAGTCGGGCTGCTCGGGCGCGAAGAGGTGGAGGTACCAGTCGCCCGGGGCGCCGTCCGGGTCGGTGGTCCGGGTCCAGGCGGGACCACCGAAGATGGACTCCCAGTCGTTGGGCGGGAGTTCACCGTCCGCGCCCTTGCCGGGGCGGAAGTGGTAGCGCTCGCGCAGCGCGGAGCCGGGGCCCTCGGCAAGGGCGCGCTTGAACCACTCGTGCTGGTCGGAGGAGTGATTGGGCACCAGGTCGACGATGATCCGCAGGCCCAGGTCGTGGGCGTCCCGGATCAGCCCGTCGGCATCCAGCAGCGTGCCGAACATCGGGTCGATGGCGCGGTAGTCGGAGACGTCGTACCCCGCATCCGCCTGCGGCGACGCGTAGAACGGGCTGAGCCAGACCGCATCGACACCGAGGTCCTTGAGGTACGGGAGTCTGCCGCGTACGCCTGCGAGATCGCCCATGCCGTCGCCGTTGCCGTCGGCGAAGCTCCGCGGATAGACCTGGTAGATCACCGCGTCCTGCCACCAGCCGGTGCGGTGGCCCGGAGCGTCGTCGGACGTGCCGGTGGAGGGGGCAGCGAGGTGCTGGGTCATGTCGTCCCTGGGGTGTCTGGGTGGGGAGCGGCGCCGGGACCGGGTCGGGCATCCGGCGCCGCCGTGACGTGGTGCGTGCGGTCGTACGGCCGTGCTGCTGCGTACGTCAGCCCTTGACGGCCCCGGCGGACATGCCGGTCACCAGGTGGCGCTGGGCGAAGAGGAAGACCAGGGCCGCGGGTATCGCGATGAGCACGGACGCGGCAGTCATCGGCCCCCACTGGGCTCCGTACTGGTTGACGAACTTCTGCAGTCCGCCGGCGAGCGTGAGGTTCTCGTCGCCGACCATGAAGGCGGAGGCGTACGCCACCTCGCCCCAGGCGGTGATGAAGGAGTAGAACGCGGTGACGGCGAGGCCGGGCTTGGCGAGCGGCAGGATCAGCCGCCAGAACGTGCCGAACGGGGTGAGGCCGTCGACCTGCCCCGACTCGTCGATCTCGCGCGGGATGGTGTCGAAGAAGCCCTTCATCATCCAGGCGCAGAACGGCACCGCGATGGTGAGGTACGTGATGACGAGGCCGGCGGGCTGGTTGAGCAGTCCCAGGCCCGACATGATGTTGTAGATCGGCACAATGAGGACGGCGACCGGGAACATCTGGGTGATCAGCAGCGTCCACATCAGCCCGCGCTTGCCGGGGAACCGGAAGCGGCTGACGGCGTAGCCGGTGGTGGCGGAGACGAAGACGCCGAGGACGGTGGTGAGCGCGGCGATGACCAGGGAGTTGCCGAACCAGGTCAGGAACTCGGTGTCCTTGATCAGGTTCGTGTAGTTCTCGAACGTGGTCTCTTTGAAGAAGTCCGTCGTCGTCGCGTACGCGACGGGCTTCAGTGAGGTCAGCAGGACCCACAGCACGGGGAACACGGCGATCACGGACGCCACGATCAGCGTGAGGTGCAGTCCGACGGAGGCGAGCGGCGAGCGTTCGCCGCGGAGCCGGACCTTGGCCTTGCGCACCGAGTGGCGCGCGGTGGGTGCGGGGGCGGTGGTCACCAGTTATCTCCCTGCGTGCGGAGGACTCGCCGGTAGACCGCGGCGAAGAGCATCAGGAGGACGAGGATCAGCACGCCCCACGTGGAGGACTGCGCGAAGTCGCGCGGGCTGATCTCGAAGGAGAACTTGTACGCCTGGGTGACCAGGATCTGGGTGGCCTCGCCGGGTCCGCCGCGGGTCAGCAGGAAGATCACCGGGAACATGTTGAAGGTCCAGATGGTCGACAGCAGGATCACCGTGGTGGAGACCGGCCGCAGCCCGGGCAGCGTGATGTGGCGGAACCGCTGCCAGGCGGTGGCGCCGTCCATCTCGGCGGCCTCGTACTGCTCGCTGGGGATCGACTGCAGTCCGCCGAGCAGGGCGACCATCATGAACGGCACGCCGAGCCAGACGTTGACGGCGATGACGGCGAACTTCGCCCAGGTCGGGTCGTTCAGCCACGGGATGCCGTCGATCCCGGCACCGGAGAGGATCTTGTTGAGCAGCCCGCGGTCCTCGTTGTAGAGGAAGCGCCAGGCGAAGACGGAGACGAAGCCGGGAATGGCCCAGGGCAGGATGAGTGCCATCCGGTACGCGGAGCGGCCGGCGATCCGGCGGTTGAGGATGTTGGCGAGAGCCATGCCGAGGGAGAAGGTGATGGCCACGCAGGAGACCGTCCACACCAGGGTCCAGCCGAGCGTGCCGAGGAACTGGTCGCCCGTGAGCGCGTCGGCGTAGTTGTCCAGACCGACGAACTTGTACGTCGCGGGCATGTGGTTGACACCGATGGACCGGGCGACGTTGCGCTCGGTGGCATCGGTCATCGACAGGTAGATGCCGCGGACCAGCGGATAGCCGATGATGACGCCGATCACGACGACGACCGGGGCGACCATGGTCCAGGCGTACCAGTGGGTCGACAGCGCCCGCCGGAGCCGGCTCGGTGTTGGAGGGTTACCAGTACCGCGGCTCCGGCCGCGGGCGACGTCGTCGCCCGCGGCCTTCGCCACCGACTGGCTGGTGTGGACAGCCATCAGTCGGCCTGCCTTCCTGAGTTACTTCCAGCCCTTGAGGAGCTTGCGGTAGGAGTCACCGGTGGACTTGGCGCCCTTCTCAGGCGTGGTCTGGCCGGTCAGGACCTTGGTGTACTCGGTGACGAGCGGGGCGAAGAGGCTGCCGGTCTCCGGGATCCAGGGGCGCTCGACGGCGGTATCGACGACCGGCTTGAAGAAGCCGACGATCTCGTTGTTGACGACCTCTTCCTTCGCGTAGGCGGAGGTACGGGTCGGCAGGAGGTTCAGCTCCTTGGTGACCTTGGCCTGGGTCTCCACGGACGTCATGTAGTCGACGAAGGCGTAGGAGGCGTCGAGGTTCTTGGAGCCTGCGTAGACGGCCAGGTTGTGACCACCCTGCGGGGCGCCCTGCCCGGCGGAGCCGGCCGGGACCGGGGCGACGCCCAGGTTGGCCTTGTCCTGGAATTCCTTGCCGGCGTAGGTGTCGGCGACGGCCCACGGGCCGTTGATGATCATGGCGACCTTGCCGTCCTTGAAGGACGACTGCATGTTCTCCCAGCCGTCCGTCGCGTCGGTCTTGGCCGCACCGGAGTCGACGAGGTCCTTGACGACCTTCATCGCCTTGACGCCTGCCGGGTTGTCGACGGTGACGGACTTGGTGGACGCGTCGACGAGGTCGCCGCCCTCGCCGTACAGGAAGGACAGGAACCAGTACGCGTCGTCGCCGCGCAGGTACATGCCGGTCTTGCCGGTCTTGTCCTTGATCTTCTTGGAGACGGTCTTCAGCTCGTCGATGGTCTTGGGGACCTCGACGCCGGCCTCCTTGAAGATCTTCTTGTTGTAGAAGATGCCCATGGAGTCGATGACCTGCGGCACCGCGTACGTCTTGCCGTTGTACTTGGTGGACGCGGCGGCCTGCTTCAGGAAGTCGCCCTGGTTCTTCAGCGCGGAGGTGCCGTCGAGCGGGGCCAGGTAGCTGAGGTCCGCGAACTCGGGGGTCCAGGCGACCTCGGAGCGGATCACGTCGGGGGCGCCGGAGCCGGACTGGGCAGCGTTCTTGAACTTGTTCTGCGCGTCACCGAAGGGCACGTTGACGTACTTGACGTCCACCTTCGGGTGCTTCTTCTCGAAGTCCTCGGCGATCTTCTTGAAGACCTTGTCCTCGCTGCCCACGGTGGAGGTGTCCCACCACGTCACGGTGCCGGAGAGCTCGCCCGAGCCCTTGCTCGTGCCGTCGGACTTGTCGTCACTGCCGCAGGCGGTCGCCGCGAGCGCCAGGGCCGCGACCAGGGCGGTGGCCGTTATGCCACGTCGCATCTGTGAACTCCTTCAACTGCCGTACCGCTCCGTCGCGGCGCCGGGTCGACGTGAACGTAACAAGGATGAAAGAAGGCCGAAAGACCTTGCGGAAGATTTCTGCAAGCTTCGACGATCGTTACATTCGCGTGTCCTCAAGGTTGCCGTCAAGCCTCTTGACGGGAGCACCCCGCCCCCGGCAGGAGAAGGCGAAGGCGGCTGATTTCGCAGTGCGACGATCTGATCGCAGGCAGCATGACTCCTTCGCAAGTCCTTGCAAGATGTTGCGACAGCCCTGTCCGCGACGATGCTCCGGGACGAGGTCACCCACCGGTGCACGCGGTCGCCGTGCGTGGCCGTACGGGTCCGGTCGCCCGATTCCTGTGCATGGTGGGCAATCCGACATACGCCCGGTACAGTCCACTTCCATGACCGCACGGCTTGCCGATATCGCAACTCAGGCGGGGGTCAGCGAAGCTACGGTCAGCCGTGTACTGAACGGCAAACCCGGTGTTGCTGCAGCCACCCGCGAATCCGTACTCGCCGCGCTCGACGTCCTCGGCTACGAACGGCCGGTACGGCTGCGCAGGCGCAGCGCGGGGCTGGTCGGACTGATCACGCCCGAGCTGGAGAACCCCATCTTCCCGGCGCTCGCCCAGGTAATCGGCCAGGCGCTGACCCGGCAGGGCTACACCCCGGTGCTGGCCACACAGACACCCGGCGGTTCCACCGAGGACGAGCTCACCGAGATGCTCGTCGACCGTGGCGTCTCCGGCATCATCTTCGTCTCGGGGCTGCACGCCGACACCTCGGCCGACATGCAGCGGTACGAGCAACTGCGCGCCCAGGGCGTCCCTTTCGTCCTGGTCAACGGCTTCTCGCCGAAGGTGCAGGCGCCCTTCATCTCGCCCGACGACCGGGCGGCGATGCGGCTCGCGGTGACGCATCTGGTGTCGCTCGGCCATCAGCGGATCGGTCTGGCGGTCGGGCCCAAGCGTTTCGTTCCCGTACTCCGGAAGATCGAGGGCTTCCGCGCCACCGTGCAGGAGCAGTTGAACCTCACCTCGGACGAGGTGGAGGGGCTGATCCAGCACTCGCTGTACACGCTGGAGGGCGGCCAGGCGGCCGCCTCCGCGCTGATAGAGCGCGGGTGCACGGCGGTGGTGTGCGCGAGCGACATGATGGCGCTCGGAGCGATCCGGGCCGCGCGCAGGCTGTCGATGGAGGTGCCGCGCGACCTGTCGGTCGTCGGCTACGACGATTCGCCGCTCATAGCGTTCACCGATCCGCCGCTGACGACGATCCGGCAGCCGGTCACGGCGATGGGTCAGGCCGCGGTCCGCACCCTGCTCGAGGAGATCGGCGGCACACCGGCTCCGCACAGCGAGTTCGTCTTCATGCCGGAACTGGTCGTACGCGGTTCAACTGCCGCGGGCCCCGGCCCGGATCCGTCCGCCGCTTCCGGAATGGCCCCAGGGTCGCACGCCCGCCCGTAAGGTGCATCATGTGCAGCCGGAACCCGACCGGAGGATGATCGGGCAGAGGGACGCGTCTGGCAGAATCGATGCCTATGGGTGAATTGAGCGTGAAGTCACAGGAAGGCCGAACGGCGGCCCCCCCGTCACCCATCGTGGACGAGGCGGCCCTCGAGGCGAAGCGGAACGACAGGCCGGCGAGACTGCGCTCGCTGCGGTCCCCCCGCAGGCCGCGCATCTGGTTCGAAGTCCTGCTGATCGCGGTCAGCTACTGGCTCTACTCGCTGGTGCGCAACGCTGTCCCCGAGCAGAAGGCCGCGGCCCTGGCGAATGCCGACTGGCTCTGGTCGATGGAAAGGTTCCTGGGCATCGCCGTCGAACAGACAGTCAACCACGCGGTGAATTCCGTGACATGGCTGATCGTCTCGATGAACTACTACTACGCGACACTGCACTTCATCGTCACCATCGGTGTGCTGGTGTGGCTGTTCCGTTTCCATCCCGGCCGTTACGCGGCAGCGCGTCTGGCGCTGTTCGCAACGACGGGTGTCGCACTGCTCGGTTACTACCTGTATCCGCTCGCGCCGCCGCGTCTGATGAACGGCGGGCACTTCATCGACACCGTGCTGGTGCACCACACCTGGGGTTCGATGGCCTCGGGCAACTTCAAGAACATGTCGAACCAGTACGCGGCGATGCCGTCCATGCACATCGGCTGGTCGCTGTGGTGCGGGCTGACCGTCTTCGCGCTGGCGTCTGCGCCCTGGGCGCGGATCCTGGGCCTGCTCTACCCGGCGGTCACCCTGGTCGTGATCGTGTCGACGGCCAACCATTTCTTTCTCGACGCGATGGGCGGGATGGCCTGCCTGACGTTCGGTTTCGCGGTGTCGTACGCCTGGTACGGGGCGCTGCCGCACCACCTCCCGAAGCGGGTGCAGGTGCCGCGCGGGCGGGCACGCCTGGCAGGGCTGAGCGCGGGGACGCCGATCGGGGCGGGCCAACCGGCCACGGAGGCACCGGTGCGCCGGTGAACGCCTCCGGTCTCCCTCGCAGGACGGGCTCGAATGTGCCGGCCGGGCCGGCCGTACGAGCCCGTCCGGCTTGTGAGGACGCCTTTCCGCCCCGTCCCCTCACGCCCCGTAGAACCGCTCCTCCACCACCGCGCGCGCCCGCCGCGTGATCCGCCGGTAGTCGTCCAGCATGTCCCCCACGTGCCCCGGCTCGTACCCCAGGTACCGCCCCACGGCCGTCAGCTCCCGCGGCCCCGAAGGGAACGTGTCCGCCGGGCGTCCACGCACCAGCATCACCGCGTTGCGGACCCGGGTCGCCAGTACCCATGCCTCGTCCAGCGTCTGTGCGTCCTCGCCGGAGATCAGTTCCGCCGCGCACGCCGCGGCCAGCGCCTCGCGCGTGCGGGTCGTGCGCAGCCCCGGTTCCACCCAGCCGTGCTGCATCTGCAACAGCTGGACCGTCCACTCGACGTCGCTCAGCCCGCCCCTCCCCAGCTTCGTGTGGAGCGTCGGGTCGGCGCCGCGCGGCATCCGTTCGGACTCCATCCGGGCCTTGAGGCGGCGGATCTCGCGGACCGCGTCCTCCCCCAGCCCCTCCATCGGATAGCGCAGGGGATCGATCAGTTCGATGAAGTCGCGGCCGAGCTCCGCGTCACCCGCCATGGGTTCGGCGCGCAGCAGGGCCTGGCTCTCCCAGACCAGCGACCAGCGCCGGTAGTACGCGTCGTACGACTTCAATGTGCGCACCAGCGGTCCGCTCTTGCCCTCCGGCCGCAGATCCGCGTCGATGATCAGCGGCGGGTCGGTGGTAGGCAGCTGCAGCAGTCTGCGCATCTCGGCGACGACGGTGTTGGCGGCCCGGGTCGCCTCCTGCTCGTCGACGCCCTCGCGCGGTGTGTGCACGAACAGGACGTCGGCGTCGGAGCCGTAACCGAGTTCATGACCGCCGAAGCGGCCCATGCCGATGACGGCGAACCGGGTGGGAAGGGTGTCGCCCCACTGTTCGCGTACGGCGGCGCGCAGCGCGCCCGCGATGGTGACCGCGTTCAGGTCCGTGACCGCGTTACCGACCCGGTCGACGAGTGCGCCGTGGTCGGGTTCCGCGGGGTTCTCCTCCGTGCCGTACGAGCCGATGAGGTCCGCCGCCGTCGTACGGAACAGTTCGCGCCGTCGCACACCGCGGACCACCGCGACCGCCGACTCGGCGTCCTCGGCCCGCCCCACCGCGGCCAGCACCTCCTGCTCCAGGTGATTCCGGCTACGCGGCTTCAGCCCCTGCGGGTCGCCGAGGATCGCCACCGCCTCGGGCGCCCGCAGCAGCAGGTCGGGGGCGAGCCGGCCGGCCGACAGGACGCGGGCGAGGTTCTCCGCCGCCGCACCCTCGTCGCGCAGCAGCCGCAGGTACCAGGGGGTCTTGCCGAGCGCGTCGGACACCTTGCGGAAGCCGAGGAGCCCGGCGTCCGGGTCGGCGGAGTCCGCGAACCAGCCGAGCAGCACCGGCAGCAGGGTCCGCTGGATCGCTGCCTTGCGGGACACCCCGGACGACAGCGCCTCCAGGTGCCGGAGCGCGGCAGCCGGATCGGCGTATCCGAGCGCTTCGAGCCGGACCTCGGCGGCCTTCGCACTGAGCCGGGTCTCGCCGGGTGCGAGCTGGGCGACGGCGTCCAGCAGCGGCCGGTAGAACAGTTTCTCGTGCAGCCGCCGCACCACGGACGCGTGCCGCTTCCACGCCTGGTTGATCTCGGCGATGGGGTCCATACGCATCCCGAGGGAGCGCCCGAGCCGCCGCAGGTCCGATTCGCCCTCGGGCACGAGGTGGGTGCGGCGCAGCCGGTAGAGCTGGATGCGGTGCTCCATGGCGCGCAGGAAGCGGTACGCGTCGTCGAACTGCACGGCGTCCACCCGGCCGACGTAACCGCCCCCGGCGAGCGCCCGAAGGGCGTCCAGGGTCGAGCCGCTGTGCAGGGACGCGTCGCTGCGGCCGTGCACGAGCTGCAGCAGCTGTACGGCGAACTCGACGTCCCGCAGCCCGCCGGGCCCGAGCTTGATCTCGCGGTGGACGCGGTCCGCGGGGATGTTGTCGACGACGCGGCGGCGCATCTTCTGTACGTCGCCGACGAAATTCTCCCGGTCCGCTGCCTGCCAGACCATCGGCGAGACGGCCTCGACGTACTCCGCACCCAGTTCGGGGTCTCCGGCCACCGGCCGGGCCTTGAGCAGCGCCTGGAACTCCCAGGTCTTGGCCCAGCGCTGGTAGTACGCGAGATGCGAGGAGAGCGTCCGTACCAGCGGTCCGTTGCGGCCCTCGGGCCGGAGGTTGGCGTCGACCGGCCAGATGGTGCCCTCGACGGTCGTCTCGGAGCAGATCCGCATCATGTGCGCGGCCAGCCGGGTGGCGGCCTGGATGGCCCTGCTCTCCTCCGAGCTGTCGACCGGTTCCGCCACGAAGATGACGTCGACGTCGGAGACGTAGTTCAGTTCGTGTCCGCCGCACTTGCCCATCGCGATGACCGCCAGCCGGCACAGGGCGGCGTCGGCGGGTGCGGCCGTCCGGGCGATGGCGAGCGCGGCCCGCAGGGTCGCGGTCGCCAGGTCGGCGAGTTCGGCGGCGGTCTCGGCGACGTCCGTCGTACCGCACACATCCCGGGCCGCTATGGCCAGCAGGCACCGGCGGTAGGCGATGCGCAGCGTGTCCGGGTCGTGGGCGCCCCCGAGCTCGTGCTCGAATTCGGCTACCCCGGGGTGCAGGTCCTTCGCCTCGTACATGACGAGCGCCTGCCAGTGGCGGGGGTGCCGGGCCAGATGGTCGCCGAGCGCCTCGGACGCCCCGAGCACCCCGAGCAGCCGGTCCCGCAGCGGCTTGGCGGAGACGAGCGTGTCCAGCAGCATCTGCCGCTCGTCGGCGTCCTCCGCCTCCACCAGCCGGACGAGTCCGCGCAGCGCCAGATCGGGGTCGGCGGTCGCCCCGAGCGCGTCGAGCAGCACCGGATCGGTGCGCACGGACGCCAGGGCGGGCAGGTCGAGCAGCCGTTCGGCGGCGGCGGGGTCGGTGAAACCGTGCCGCAGCAGTCGGGTGAACGTACTGCTTCTGCGCCCCGGCACCGTCGTCATTCCGTACTCTCCTGCTCGCCGCCCGTTCCCGTCCCAGCATTCCGAGCCTAGCCCTGCGCCGATGAATTCGTAGCGAGTGCGCGGTCCGTACTTCGCAGGCACGATCGCTTGCAGGACCTGTATCAGGAGGGCGCGACCATGTCCGGACCCGAACCCGTCGCCGAGCTGCAGCACGAGTACAGCGGCAAGGGGCCACCGCCCGCCTGTGGTCGGCAGACGGCCGTGTTCCACGCCGGTCCCGTACCACCGCCGTCCCCGGGGAAGCGCGCCGACGGATCACGCGGCGCCTGAGCGAGAACCGCTCAGGCGCCGCGGGACCGGCTACCTGCCGTTCCCGGTAACGGGCTTCGTGCCGATGACGACGGTCGCGTACAGCTTGTCGGAGGTGACCACCCGCGCAATCAGCCCGCTCCGGGCGACGGTCTCCTCGGCCCGCGCCGCCTGCCGTTCGCTCGTCTCGACCAGCAGATGCCCGCCCGGCGCCAGCCACCGAGGCGCTTCGGCAGTCACTCTGCGCAGCACGTCGAGCCCGTCGCCCCCACCGTCGAGCGCCACCCTCGGTTCATGGATCCGAGCCTCCGCGGGCAGGAGTTCGACGTCCTGGCTGGGTACGTACGGCACATTGGCCAGCAGGATCCCGACGTGGCCGCGCAGCGAGGCGGGCAACGGTTCGAAGAGGTCGCCCTCGTACACCTCCCCCGCGCCGGCGACATTACGGCGCGCGCACCGCACCGCGGCGGGTTCGACATCGCTGGAGTGCAGCTCGACCAGGTCCAGGGCGGCGGCGAGCGCGGCGCCCAGCGCACCGGAACCGCAGCACAGATCGACGACGACGGCGGGTCCGTCCGAGGGACGGACGAGGCCGACGGCCTGGTCGACGAGGAATTCGGTACGGCGCCGGGGGACGAAGACACCGGGGTCCACGCTGATCCGCAGACCGCGGAACTCGGCCCAGCCGAGGACGTGTTCGAGGGGGAGCCCGGCTGTCCGCCGGTCGACCATGGCCGCGAGTTCGGCCGGGTCCACGGCTGTGGAGAGGATCAACTCCGCCTCGTCCTCGGCGAATACACAGCCGGCGGCGCGAAGTCTGGTGACGATGACGGAGTAAGGGAGCGGTGTCGAGGAAAGCGACATGGAGCGGAGCCTTTCGGAATGCCGATGGGTGCTCCGCGGTCCGCCTATACCGGTCCGACCACGCAATCGTGAGAGGTGAGCACCCAGCCTGATACAGCGGTAATGGGTCTCACCTCCTCGGTCTGTCCCCGTGCTGGGGTCGGCAACACTACCTGAATCGAGTCCCGGTGCCTGCCACGGGCCGGGCCGGGCGGTACGCGTGGACGGCCGGTCACGAACGGCGGCCGCCACCGCCGTCGTGGAACCGGCTGTGGACTGCCGCCGAGGTGTTGTTCGCGCGGGTGTGCCGGATCGCTTCGCGATGCTGCCGCTCGATCTGCCGGCCCTCGAAGTTCTCAGTCCTGCGCCGCGATTTCAGCGAGGGGCGCCACCGCCGACTTCGGTAGCGCACCGGGCGTTCGAAGTCCGCCCGGCAACGCCGAATGGTGGCTTACGGCCCCGGTTGATCACCCCGCCGGCTCAACCGGTCCAGCTTGATCCTGACTGTTGGTTGCGTCGGCGTGCATCCACTCCGGGCCCGGAGCGAGCCGCAGCGGTGCAATGGCAGGATCCGGCCTCTCTTGCGATCCTGGACAGGTGGCGCACCGCACCTCTCTGGATGAACCGAACGCCCGTCAACCGCCCGATGCGGTCCGGACCGACTACACGGGCGCAATCTACGGCTCGCTCCTGGCCGCATCAGTGGTGGCCGGGGCCAGCACGCTCGGCCACCATCCGCGCTTTGAGCTCGTGGTGCTTCTGCTGTGCACCGGTGGGGTGTTCTGGGCCGCGCACGTCTACGCCGATTTTGTCGGAGACCGGTTGAGGCACCAGGCCATGACGTGGCGGGAGATCCGCCACGTCTGCGCTCGCGAGTGGCCGATCGTGCAGTCGGCCTTCCTGCCGGCCGCCGCTGTCGCGATCAGTCCGCTCCTGGGTCTGGGTCTCGAAGGGGCGGCATGGCTCGCGCTGGGCATCGCTGTGGTCCAGCAGGTCGGCTGGGCGAGTGCCACTGTCATCCGGGCCGGCGCCTCTCGCGGTGCGGTGGCGTCCGTCGCTGCCGTCAACCTGGTGCTCGGGCTGATCATCGTGGCCGCCAAGGTCGCGCTCCAGCACTGAGTTCTCGAAAACCGTCGTGACGCGAGTCACCGTCGGTTCACATCGCATCCGCCCGCGTGTAGTTCAGGCGGTCCAGGGCGGGTGAAACGGCTTCGGGCCGACGGTACGGAACCGTCGGCCCGAAGCCGCGTACGTTCGCTCGGACAGCGCCGACCTGCGGTTACAGCACCGGCAGCAGTGCCTTCAGCTCGAAGGCCGTGACCTCGCTGCGGTACTCCTCCCACTCCTGCTTCTTGTTGCGGAGGAAGAAGTCGAAGACGTGCTCGCCGAGCGTCTCGGCGACCAGTTCGCTCTTCTCCATCAGCGAGATCGCCTCGCCCAGGTTCTGCGGCAGCGGCTCGATGCCCATCGCGCGACGCTCGGCGTCGGACAGCGCCCACACGTCGTCGTCGGCGCCCGCCGGGAGTTCGTACCCCTCCTCGATGCCCTTGAGGCCCGCGGCGAGCAGCACCGCGTACGTCAGATAGGGGTTGGCACCGGAGTCGATGGAGCGGACCTCGACGCGGGCCGAACCGGTCTTGCCGGGCTTGTACATCGGGACGCGGATCAGCGCGGAACGGTTGTTGTGGCCCCAGCAGATGTACGAGGGGGCTTCGCCGCCGGCGCCCGCGGCGCGCGAGGAGCCTCCCCAGATGCGCTTGTACGAGTTGACCCACTGGTTCGTCACGGCGGAGATCTCCGCGGCGTGCTTCAGCAGGCCCGCGATGAAGGAGCGGCCGACCTTGGAGAGCTGGTACTCGGCGCCCGACTCGTAGAACGCGTTGCGGTCGCCCTCGAAGAGGGAGAGGTGGGTGTGCATGCCGGAGCCGGGGTGCTCCGAGAACGGCTTCGGCATGAACGTCGCCTGCACGCCCTGCTCCAGCGCCACCTGCTTCATGACGAGACGGAAGGTCATGATGTTGTCGGCGGTCGACAGCGCGTCCGCGTACCGCAGGTCGATCTCCTGCTGGCCGGGGGCGCCCTCGTGGTGGCTGAACTCGACGGAGATGCCCATGGATTCGAGCATGGTGATCGCCTGGCGGCGGAAGTCCATGCCGACGTTCTGCGGGGTGTGGTCGAAGTAGCCGGAGCTGTCGGCGGGGGTCGGGCGGCTGCCGTCGACCGGCTTGTTCTTCAGCAGGAAGAACTCGATCTCCGGGTGGGTGTAGAAGGTGAAACCCAGGTCGGAGGTCCTGGCAAGGATGCGCTTGAGCACATAGCGCGGGTCGGCGAAGGACGGCGAACCGTCGGGCATCAGGATGTCGCAGAACATCCGCGCGGTGCCGGGGGCCTCCGCACGCCAGGGCAGGATCTGGAAGGTGCCCGGATCCGGCTTGGCGATCATGTCGGACTCGTACACCCGGGCGAAGCCCTCGATGGCCGAGCCGTCGAAGCCGATCCCCTCGTCAAATGCCTGTTCCAGCTCGGCGGGGGCCACGGCAACGGACTTGAGGTACCCGAGCACGTCGGTGAACCACAGGCGCACGAAGCGGATGTCGCGCTCCTCAAGTGTCCTGAGGACGAATTCCTGCTGCTTGTCCATAGCCACATCCTTGCAGTTCAGACGGTCTGTGCACCACCGCCCGGGATAGGGGAGAGACTCCAGTATCACGACCCGGGATTTCACCCAGATTACGCACTTGACGTGAGATGGAGCACTCGGCCACCCACTACGATCGGCGGCCATGGTGTGCGGGGCCTCCGAAGGAGAGGCCCCGGGGGCGGAGCGGCGTCGCAGCTGCCCCGTGCCCGCCGGTTTCCCGACCCGTTCCTGTCCCTCCCCGCCCGTTCGCAAAAGGACCGAAGGATCAGACGACATGAGCTTCGACCGCAGGACCCGCATAGAGCAGATGCGCAACACCGACCGTGCACGCGACCGTCGCAACCGTGCCCTCGCCATAGGGCTGAGCGCCCTTGTCGTCGCCGGTCTGGTCGCTTTCGGTTCCTACGCGCTGCTGGACAGGTCCGAGGCTGCGGACAAGAGGGACGCCGTCGCGGCCGATGAGGCGACGGCGTCCGCGGCGGAGAAGAAGGGGCTGGCCGCCGAGCCGATCGAGGGGCTCAAGACCTGGGACGCGAAGAAGCTGACCCGCGACCACGTCACCAAGACGGTCACGTACCCGATGAAGCCTCCGGTCGGCGGTGACCACAGCCCCGTCTGGATGAATTGCGACGGCGAGGTATACAAAAAGGCGATCCCCGACATGAACGCCGTGCACTCGCTGGAGCACGGGTCGGTGTGGGTGACGTACACGGACAAGGCGTCGGCCGCCGACGTGGCCGAGCTCGCGGCCCTGGTCGGGAAGACGCCGTACTCGCTGATGAGCCCGTACAAGGACCAGGCCGGCACGATCATGCTGAGTGCCTGGGGCAAGCAGGTCACCGTGGACAGCGCCGATGACCCGCGGGTCGGCCGGTTCTTCGCCAAGTTCGTGCAGGGGGAACAGACCCCGGAGCCGGGTGCGGCGTGCACGGGCGGGCTGGGGTCTCAGTGACCGGTACGAAACAGTGGGTGGCCGGTTCCGCCGTCGCCCTCGCGCTGCTCCTCGCGGGGGTGGCAACGGTCGCCTCGGCGCGGGACGACACGGCGGACGGGAAGCAGCCCGGAGCGGCCCCCGCGGCCGTCCGGGTGCCCGGCCCGGACTCGGCCGACGCAGGGTTCGCCCGCGACATGGCGGTCCACCACCAGCAGGCCGTGGAGATGTCCTTCATCGTGCGTGACCGTACGCAGGACGAGGAGGTACGCCGTTTCGCGTACGACATCGCCAATACCCAGGCCAATCAGCGGGGCATGCTGCTCGGCTGGCTGGATCTGTGGGAGCTGCCGAAGGCGGCCGCCGGGCAGGAGCCGATGGGGTGGATGACGACCCATGGTGGACACGGCACGCACGGTGATCACGGCATGGGCGGCATGGGCGGCATGGAGGACGCGGGCGGGTCGGACGGCGCCTTCACCGCGCATGACGGCGCCCTCATGCCCGGCATGGCCACCCGGACCGAACTCGACCGGCTCAGGAAGGCGAGCGGCAAGCAGGCCGAGATCCTGTTCCTGCAGCTGATGACCGACCACCACAAGGGCGGCGTCGCCATGGCGCGCGGCTGCGCCGAGCTCTGCACGGTGAAGGCGGAGAAGCGGCTCGCCCGGGGCATGGTCGAGGCTCAGCAGTCCGAGCTGGACGCGATGGCGCAGATGCTGGCGGCGCGCGGGGCGAAGCCCAGGTCCTGAGGCATTCCGCCGGTTCCCGCAGCGGCATGGATGCACCCGAATGGGTGATAGCGGTCGCGCACCCCGAACGGGCCCATGACGATGGGTTCGCTCGGGGTCGGACCGCAGTGCCCATCGGCACCAGGAGGAATTCCTCATGACCACCGCCAAGGACATCATGCACACCGGGGCCCAGTGGATCCCCGCGCACGAGACGCTCGACCGCGCCGCCCAGATGATGCGCGAACACAACGTCGGCGCACTGCCGATCTCGGCCAACGGCGAGAAGGACCGGATGGTCGGCATCCTCACGGACCGCGACATCGTGGTCGGCTGTGTGGCGATGGGCCACGATCCGTCGAAGGTGACCGCGGGTGAACTCGCCCAGGGAACGCCGCGCTGGATCGATGCGAACGCAGAGGTGGACGAGGTTCTGGAGGAGATGCAGAGCCACCGGATCCGCCGGCTCCCGGTGATCGAGAACAAGATGCTGATCGGCATGATCAGCGAGGCCGACCTCGCCCGGCACCTCTCCGAGGACCAGATCGCGGGCTGGGCGGAGAAGGTCTACGCCCGCGGCTGACCGGCGTTCGGCAGCGCGTCACCGCGGGCCCGGCACCCATGAAAACGGGGGGTGCCGGGCCCGCGTGCGCGGTATACCCAGCGGGGGTAGGGTCCCTGACATGGGCCCGAAATGGAGTGCGATGTACGGACAGCTGTTGCTGTTTGCCGCGCTGCTGTTCGGGATCTTCACCATGCACACCGTCGGGCATCCGGCGGAACACAGCGGCCATGAGGCTGTGGTGACGACGGACCACGTGCGGGACCAGGGAGCTGAGGGGATACACCCGGCGAGCTCCATGACGGAGCCCTCGGTGGAGCACGCCTCCGTCCCGCCGACGCCGTTGGGCGACGGCACGGACCCGATGGCGGTCTGTCTCGCCGTGCTGGGCGCCTGGGGTCTCGCCCTGCTCGCCGGCCGGCTGATGGCGCTCCGGACCGCGGAGCATCTCCTCGTGGCCGCCGGAGCGCTGTTGTCGCGTGCGCTGCGGTCCGGCCCCCCGCCCGCCGTGACGGTTCCCGCCCGGTTGTCGGTGCTTCGGATATAGGAGCGGGTCGCTCCGCATCCCTCCTTCAGCCCGCACCGACAGCATCAGAGGTGTTCCAGCCATGCCCACTCAACCCACTCGACGCGCCGTGCTCGGCGCCGGAATCGCCATGGCCGGCACCGGAGTTCTGGCCGCCTGCTCCAGTGGTACGGACGCGGAACGGCACGCCGCGAACCCCGGCCCCACGCATCACGACGCCATGGGCCACAGCCCGTCGCCCGCGTCGAGGAGCCGCGGAGAGTACATCTCTCCCGGCGACGCGGAGGTCGCGGCGGTCGAGGCGAAGCGAGGCTCCGGCCCCGTACGGAAGATCAACCTCACTGCCACCCCGGCCCGCCTCGATCTGGGCGGCGGGCTCACCGTCAGCTCCTGGTCCTTCGGGGACCGGCTCCCCGGCAAGGAAGTCCGGATCACCGCGGGCGACACCCTGGCAGTCACCCTCGCCAACCACCTGCCGACGTCGACCACCCTGCACTGGCACGGCCTCCATGTGCGCAACGACATGGACGGTGTTCCCGAGCTGACCCAGCCGGCCATCAAACCGGGCGCGGAGTTCACGTACCGCTTCGCGGTGCCGCAGTCGGGGACGTACTGGTTCCATCCGCACCAGGGCGTCCAGCAGGACCGCGGTCTGTACGGACCACTGATCATCGACAACCCGAAGGAGCCCCTGTCGTACGACAGGGAGTGGGTCGTCGTGCTCGACGACTGGGTCGACGGAGTGGAGGGTTCCACTCCGGAGGCGGTGCTCGCCGAGCTCAGCCACGGCATGGGTGGCATGGATCACGGGTCTTCCGGGGCCGATGACAAGCCCCGCTCCGGGTCCGGGCCCTCGCGGGTGCTGGGGGGCGCCACGAGCGAACTGCTCGGCGGCGACGCGGGCGATGTCGACTACCCGTACTACCTGATCAACGGCCGCATCCCGAAGGACCCGACCACGTTCACCGCGAAGCCCGGCGACCGGATCCGGGTGCGCATCATCAACGGGGGCGGCGACACCCCCTTCCGCGTCGCGCTCGGCGGCCACCGGATGACCATCACCCACGCGGACGGCTTCCCGGTCCGGCACACCACGACGGACGCACTGCTGCTGGGCATGGGTGAGCGGTACGACGTGCTGGTCACCGCCCGGGACGGGGTGTTCCCGCTGACGGCGGTCGCCGAGGGCAAGAATGCGTCGGCGCTGGCCCTGCTCCGTACCGGCGGTGGCGCGGCACCGGCCGCCTCCGTGCGGCCCAAGGAGCTGACCGGGCAGCTGGTGTCGGCCTTCGAGCTGAAATCGGACGAGTCGGTGGCGCTGGCCGCCCGCGAGCCCGACCGGACGATCCGGATCAAGATGACCGGCAGCATGAGGGCGTTCGACTGGGGCTTCGACCACAAGAAGTACGACCCCGGTCAGCGTCATCCGGTCAAGGCGGGCGAGCGGGTCCGGCTGGAGTTCTACAACATCACGGAGATGTGGCACCCGATCCATCTGCACGGGCACACGTTCGCCCTCGCGGGACGTGCGGGACCGAGCTCGGTGCTGGACAGGGCTCCCGGGGTGCGCAAGGACACCGCGATCGTCCTGCCCAACAGGTCGGTGGCCGTGGAGTTCGACGCGGACAACCCGGGGCTGTGGATGCTCCACTGCCACAACGTCTACCACTCGAACATGAACATGATGACGGTCCTCGGCTACCGCCGCTGACCCGGTCCTGGCGGGCCGCGGCAAGGGCTGCGTCGGCCGCGGCAGCGGAAGTGCGGCCCGCCAGGACATCGCGTCAGAAAGACGATTACACTGAGGCGCGTGCCTCAACTACGCCTCGCACTGAATCAGATCGACTCGACCGTCGGTGACCTCGCCGGCAACGCCGAGGCGATCGTCCACTGGACCCGGCACTCCGCCGAACAGGGCGCCCACCTGGTGGCGTTCCCCGAGATGGTGCTGACCGGTTACCCCGTCGAGGACCTGGCCCTGCGGTCGTCCTTCGTCGAGGCGTCGCGGAACGCGCTGCGTGCGCTCGCCGCCCGCCTCGACGCGGAGGGCTTCGGGGAGCTGCCGGTCGTCGTCGGTTACCTCGACCGTTCCGAGAAGGCCCAGCCGCGCTACGGCCAGCCTGCCGGTTCTCCGCAGAACGCCGCCGCGGTGCTGCACCGCGGGCGGGTCGCGCTGTCCTTCGCCAAGCACCACCTGCCCAACTACGGGGTCTTCGACGAGTTCCGGTACTTCGTGCCGGGCGATTCGATGCCCGTCGTGCGGGTCCACGGTGTCGATGTGGCGCTCGCGATCTGTGAGGACCTCTGGCAGGACGGCGGCCGGGTGCCGGCCGCGCGCGCCGCCGGGGCCGGGCTGCTGCTGTCGATCAATGCCTCGCCGTACGAGCGGGACAAGGACGACACCCGGCTGGAACTGGTCCGCAAGCGGGCCCAGGAGGCCGGCTGCACCACCGCCTATCTGGCGATGATCGGCGGGCAGGACGAGCTGGTCTTCGACGGCGACTCGATCGTCGTCGACAGGGACGGCGACGTGATCGCCCGTGCCCCGCAGTTCGCCGAGGGCTGCGTCGTCCTCGACCTGGAGCTGCCCGCCGCGGCGCCCGAGGCGCCGTCCGGGGTGGTGAACGACGGACTGCGGATCGACCATGTGGTCCTCTCCGACAAGCCTCTCCCCGCCTACGAGGCGGAGCTGACCGGCGGCTACGCCGAGCGGCTCGACGACGACGAGGAGCTGTACTCGGCGCTGGTCGTGGGTCTGCGTGCGTACGCCGCGAAGAACGGTTTCAGCAGTGTGCTGATCGGGCTCTCCGGCGGGATCGACTCGGCGCTCGTCGCGGCCATCGCGTGCGATGCGCTGGGCGCGCAGAACGTGTACGGCATCTCGATGCCGTCGAAGTACTCCTCGGACCACTCCAAGGGCGACGCGGCGGAGCTGGCGCGCCGCACCGGGCTGAACTTCCGCACCGTACCGATCGAGCCGATGTTCGACGCGTACATGAAGTCGCTGGGGCTCACCGGTCTCGCCGAGGAGAACCTCCAGTCGCGACTGCGCGGCACGATGCTGATGGCCGTCTCCAACCAGGAGGGCCAGATCGTCCTCGCGCCGGGCAACAAGTCGGAGCTGGCGGTCGGCTACTCGACGCTGTACGGGGACTCCGTCGGCGCGTACGGGCCGATCAAGGACGTCTACAAGACGTCGATCTTCCGGCTGGCGAAGTGGCGCAACCGGGCCGCGGAGGAACGCGGCCAGACCCCGCCGATCCCGGAGGCGTCCATCACCAAGCCGCCCAGCGCCGAGCTGCGGCCCGGCCAGGTCGACACGGACTCGCTGCCCGACTACGACGTGCTGGACCGGATCCTGGAGCTGTACGTCGACCGGGACCTGGGGCTGGAGTCGATCGTGGCGGCCGGGTTCGACGAGACGCTGGTGACGAGGACGCTGCGGATGGTGGACACGGCGGAGTACAAGCGGCGGCAGTACCCGCCAGGCACGAAGATCTCCCCGAAGGGCTTCGGCAAGGACCGGCGGCTGCCGATCACCAATCGGTGGCGCGAGTCGGGGTGAGCGGCGACATCCCTCGCGTGTCTACCGGGAGTGAATCCATGGGATGTCGCGTTTACTCAGGAACCACTCCGCCGGGGACGTCGGCCCGTCGGTGCCGTGCTGGTGGATGTAGGCGTCGCTGCGTATGTGGTCAGGATCGAAGCCGAGCGCCCCGAGCTGCATCTCGACAGCGCGCACCATGCCCGAGGGTCCGCTGACGTAGACCTGGCGGCCAGGTCGGTTACGGGCGTACTCACCGACCTGTCGCAGCAGTTCGGCGTCGGCGTCCTCCGGTTCCCCGCCCTCCGGTGGCAGCGCCGCTGTGACGTCCAGCCAGTCGTACGTCTTGGCCAGCCGCTCCAGGCCGTCGAGGTCGTAGACCTCGCGCTCGGTGCGGGCGCCGAGGATGAGCCTCACTTCGCCCGGCCCGGGCAGGGCCGCGGCCGCCTCGATGATCGCCTTCACCGGCGCCCATCCGGTACCCCCGGCCACGCACAGCAGACCGTGACCGGAATCGGGCGGCAGGGTCATGCTGCCGGTCGCGGGGCCGAGACGGACGCTGCCTCCGGAGCGGACCCGGTCCACCAGTGCGGTGCTCAGTCGGCCGCGCTCGATGCGGCGCACATGGAATTCCAGGGTGCCGTCGATGCGCGGAGCGTTGGCGATCGAGTACGGGCGCCAGACCTGGGGCGCCTCGGGCACGGTCAGCGCGGCGTGCTGACCGGCCTCGAAGGGATAGGGAAGGTGCGGGCGCACCGTGAGAACCGCGATGTCATCGGTGCGCAGCTCGTGGTGGACGACCTCCGCGTCCCACCAGCGGGGCGTCGACGCGGGGACCTCTTCGGCCGCAGCGATCATCACTTGCGAGATGAGGCCGTAGGCCGCGACCCACGCCTCCTCGATCTCCTGCGTCCAGGCGTCGCCGGCAAACATCTTCAGCGCCGCGATGAGGCTGGCGCCCACGGCCGGGTAGTGCTCGGGACGGGTATCGAACTTGCGGTGGTCGAAGCCGAGGGGGCGCAGGTACGCCACGAGGGCTTCGGGGTCGGCGGTGTTCATGGCTGCCGCAGTGAGGGCGGCGAAGAGCCGGTCCTGCTGCTCGTCCATCTGCTCCGGGAACATGTGGCGGACGCCAGGGTTGTGGTGAAACAGGTGAGCGTAGAAGTACTTGCTCAGCTGATCCGCGCGCCGTTCGACGACAGAGAAGCTCCACTCGATGAGTGCAGTATTTATGGACATGAGGGGCAATAATATCCGCGATCTCCACGACCCCCCTCACAAGATGTGTACCCTGCACAACCCCCCGACGGGGCAGATCTCAGAGTTCGACGCGGGCGGCGATCGGGAGGTGGTCGCTGTCCGTCGCCGGGAGCGTCCACGACGACATCGGCTCGACCCCCTTCACCATGATCTGGTCGATCCGGGCCATCGGGGACGACGCCGGCCAGCTGAAGCCGAATCCGTCGCCGGCCGCACCCTGGGTGGACCTCATCTGCGAGGTGACCTCGTTGAGCGAGCGGTCGTTCATCGTGCCGTTGAGGTCACCGAGCAGGATCACCCTGCCGAGGCGTTCGTCGGCGATGGCCTCGCCCAGGGCGTCCGCGCTGTCGTCGCGCTGGTTGGCGGTGAATCCGGCGTGCAGCTTGACCCGTACGGACGGCATATGGGCCACATAGACGGCGACCTCACCCTTGGGCGTCGTCACCGTGGAACGCATCGCCCGGGTCCAGCCCATCTTGATGTCGACCGGCCGGGTCTTGCTCATCGGGTACTTGCTCCACAGGCCGACGGTCCCCTGCACCGAGTGGTACGGGAAGCGGTCGGCGAGCGCCGCCTCGTACGTCGGCACCTGGCCGCTCGGCAGCTCCTCCAGAGCGATGATGTCGGCGCCGGAGCCCGCGACCTTCCGGGCGGTGCCCGTGGGGTCGGGGTTGTCGGCGTTGACGTTGTGGGTGGCCACGGTGAGGTCACCGCCGCTGCCCGACTTGTCGGTGAGCAGCCCGCCGAAGAGGTTGAGCCAGACCACGACCGGCAGCAGCAGGGCGATCAGCGCGGTCGCCGAGCGACGCACCAGGCCCAGGATCAGCAGCAGCGGGACGAACACGCCGATCCACGGCAGGAACGTCTCGCTGAGGCTGCCGAGGTTGCCGATGGTGTTCGGGATCTCCGCGTGGAACACCATCACCAGGGTGAGGAGTACCGCGCAGGCGGCGAGGACGATGCCGCGCCGCCACATGCCCTTGCCACTGGTCCATCTGTCGCGCAGGTTCCGGAAGCGGGACCCGGTGCGCTGCGGTCCCGCGCTGCCGTTCCCGGTGTCCGCCCTGTACGCCTGCACCATTGCGCTGTCCTCACTGCTTCGCCGTACCCATCGCCGCGCTCCCCGACCCTAGGCGATGAGCAACGCCTTTCCTGCCGTCCACGACGGCCGTACTGCCACGAGGACGAAGGGCGTGGTCCGGCGGGTTCCGGCCGGACGGATCTTGTGGGGCGTTGTGACACAACGCTCACACTCGGGCAGGGCCGCGCGTGTCAGGCCTGGCCTGCGCTTTTGCCGGACGGAAGGGTGGTGGGGGCGGCTGCTCGGGCGGGGACCGGGGTGGTGTCGGGAGCCCAGCGCGGCGCCAGGCCCTCGACCAGCGTCCGGATGATTCGGTCGGCGAGGTCCTCCGGGAGTGACGCGTCGGGCCGGTGAATGGTCCGTACGAGCATGGGACCGACGAACAGGTCGTCCATCAGCTCTACATCCAGGTCCGCCCGGAGTTCGCCCGCTTCGACCGCCCGCCGCACGGCCGCCACCATCGCGACCCGGCGCGGTGCTATCACCGTGCACTGGTACTCGGCCCACGGCGTCCAGGATCGCCTGCTCCGCCGCCGCACTGCGCGGTCGGCCGCGCCGCGGTTCCCGGTCCTCGTCCTGCGCCTGCACCTGCACCTGGCTCCACCTCTCGCCGCGCCCGTCCGGTCCCTGTCCCGATTCTCACCGACCGGGGCAGTGTCCTGCTCCCCGCCCCGGTCGGCCCGGTCTGTCCGGGGTGACCGGGGTGACCGGGGTGACCGGGGCGGAGCTTTTCAGCCGTCCGGGTCCGTGGCCGTCATGGCGTCATCGGCGCGCGCCCGCGGGCACGGACCGGTCGTCGTCGCGAAAGTCTTTGCCCAGTCGTGCCCACTTCCCGCGGACGGCCCCGGGATGCCACCATGGACGGGATCCGGGGACGCCGTCAGGGCGCCTCGAGATGACGAAGGAGCCGTTGGCAATGACGCTTCAGGCTGCGCAGCACCAGCCCGCAACCCCCGCGGGGGCCCCCACCGACAGCAGCAAGGCGCTGTACGGAGGCAAGAGCACCCGCCGCATCACCGTCCACGACATCGCCGCCGCCACCGAGCGCGGCGAGAAGTGGCCCATGCTCACCGCCTACGACGCGATGACCGCGTCCGTCTTCGACGAGGCCGGCATCCCGGTCATGCTCGTCGGCGACTCCATGGGCAACTGTCACCTCGGCTACGAGACCACCGTGCCCGTCACGATGGACGAGATCGCCATCCTCTCCGCCGCCGTCGTACGGGGCACCAAGCGCGCCCTCATCGTCGGCGACCTGCCCTTCGGGGCGTACCAGGAAGGGCCCGTCCAGGCCCTGCGCAACGCCACCCGGCTGGTCAAGGAGTCCGGCGTCGGGGCGGTCAAGCTGGAGGGCGGCGAGCGGTCGCTCCCCCAGACCGAGCTGCTCGTCTCGGCCGGCATCCCGGTCATGTCGCACCTCGGCCTGACCCCGCAGTCCGTGAACACCATGGGCTACCGGGTGCAGGGCCGCAGCGACGAGGCCGCCCACCGGCTGATCCGGGACGCCAAGGCGGCGCAGGACGCGGGGGCGTTCGCCGTCGTCCTGGAGCTCGTACCGGCCGAGGTCGCCGCCGAGATCACCCGCAGTCTGCACATCCCGACCGTCGGCATCGGCGCCGGTCCTGACACCGACGCCCAGGTGCTGGTCTACACCGACATGGTGGGGCTGACCGGCGGCAAGGTGCCGCGCTTCACCAAGCAGTACGCGAACATGCGCAAGGTGCTCGGTGACGCGGCGAAGGAGTTCGCGGACGAGGTCGTCGGCGGCACGTTCCCGCAGCCGGAGCACACCTTCCATTAGGGCCTTTCCCCTCCGGGGGGATCACTGGCCACTGGCCGCACAACGACAGCCCGCCGACTTCCCCCATCGGCGGGCTGTCGGCGTGTGCCGGCCGCTGCAGGAGTTCTGCAGGCGGCCCTGTCAGCAGGATGTCGGTGGGTTGTCGGTGGATTGTCGGTGGCGGCTGGTCCCATGGTGGACATGACGCGAATCGACAAGAACCCCAGGAGCGGCGGCAACGCGGTCGAGGTGCGGGGGCTGGTCAAGCACTACGGCTCGACCAAGGCTCTGGACGGCGTGGACCTCGACGTGCGCGAGGGCACCGTCCTCGGTGTGCTTGGCCCCAACGGCGCCGGCAAGACCACCCTCGTACGCTGCCTGTCCACGCTGATCGTTCCCGATGCCGGACACGCCACCGTGGCGGGCTACGACGTGGTGAAGCAGCCGCGACAGCTGCGTCGCATCATCGGCCTGACCGGCCAGTACGCCTCGGTCGACGAGAAGCTCTCCGGCTGGGAGAACCTCTACATGATCGGGCGCCTTCTCGACCTGCCCCGCACGACCGCGCGGGCCCGCGCCGACGAGCTGCTGGAGCGGTTCTCGCTCACCGAAGCCGCCAAGCGGCCCGCGATGAACTACTCCGGCGGCATGCGGCGCCGGCTCGACCTGGCCGCCTCGATGATCGGCAGCCCGGCCGTGCTGTATCTGGACGAGCCGACGACGGGGCTCGACCCCCGGACCCGTAACGAGGTCTGGGACGAGGTGCAGCGGATGGTCGCGGAGGGGGCGACCGTGCTGCTCACCACCCAGTACATGGAAGAGGCCGAGCAGCTCGCCGACGAACTCACCGTCATCGACAAGGGCAGGATCATCGCCAGCGGCGGGGTCGACGAGCTCAAGGCGAAGGTCGGCGGCCGCACCCTGCAGATCCGGCCCACGGACCCGGGCCAGCTGCCCGCCATGGCGCGGGCGCTCGCGGAGGCCGGTCTCGATGGGATCGCTGGTTCACAGGCCGTCCCGGACGAGGGCATGTTGTACGTGCCGATCCTCAGCGACGACCAACTGACCGCCGTCATCGGCCTGTTCGCCGGCCGCGGTCTCTCCATCGCGCACATCTCCACCGCGCTGCCCAGCCTGGACGAGGTATTCCTGGCCATCACCGGCGAGAAGACCGCGCCGTCCGTGACCGACACGATTCCCGAGGAGGTCGCGGCATGAGCACGGCGACTCTGACACCCGACGCCCCGACCGGCTCCGCACCGGCGAAGGTCCTCCACGACGAGGGCCGGATCGGGCTGCGCAGCAATCTGCGGCACATCGGCGCGCTGGTGCGGCGCAATCTGCTCCAGATCAAGCAGGACCCGGAGTCGATGTTCGACGCGCTCCTGATGCCGATCGTCTTCACGCTGCTGTTCGTGTACGTCTTCGGCGGCTCCGTCGGCGCGAGCCTGGGCGGGGACCGGCAGACGTACATCAACTACGTGATCCCCGGGCTGATGGCGATGATGGGCATGAACATCGCCATGGCGGTCGGCACCGGTGTCAATGACGACTTCCGCAAGGGCGTCATGGACCGGTTCCGGACGATGCCGATCGCCCGTTCCTCGGTCCTCATCGCGAAGATCGTGGTCGAGCTCGGCCGGATGATGGTCGCCACGGTGATCCTGCTGGGCATGGGCTTCCTGATCGGCATGCAGCTCAAGACCTCGGTGTTCGGTCTACTCGCGGCTGTCGGTCTCTCGGCGGCGTTCGGCGTCGCCATCATGTGGATCTTCATGCTGCTGGGACTGTCCCTGAAGACGGCCCAGGCGGTTCAGGGAATGGGGTTCCTGGTGATGATGCCCCTGCAGTTCGGTTCCTCGATCTTCGCGCCGCCGACGACGATGCCCGGCTGGCTCCGGTCGTTCACCGACTACAACCCGCTGTCCAATCTCGCGGACGCGGCGCGTGGGCTGATGCTCGGCGGTCCGGTGGCGCACTCGGTGTGGCTGACGCTCGGCTGGGCCGCGGCCATCACCCTGGTGACGGCGCCTCTCGCGGTCTCCAAGTTCCGCAAGAAGACCTGACGCGCCCCTCCGGTTCACTCCCGGTACGCGTCGACCAGGGCGACGGCCTCCTCCAGTGCGAGGCCGTCGCCCTCGGCGTATGCCGAGTCGTACGCGGCCTCGCCGAGGACCGCCGAGGCCAGGGCCTTTGCCCGCGCCAAGTTGTCCCGCTCCATCGACGTCGGCACATGTCCGGCCGGCAGCAGTCGCGAGCCCGCGCCCAGCAGCCGTGCGGCGAGCCCGGCCGCCCGTTCGTCGCCGAGTCCGGCCAGGGCCCTTGCCACGGTGACGAGATGGATGACGGTCATCTGCGGCGCGACCATCTGCGAGAGCGCGTCCCCGGACCGGGCCAGCGCCGTCCTGCCGCGGGCCAGCGCATCGGCGTACAGCCCCTCCTGGTTGTCCAGCCAGGCCAGGCCTCCCAGCACGAAGCCTTCGAAGATGGCCATGGTCTCCGAGCGGAAGTGGACGCGCAGGGTGAGCATCTGCTCGCGGGCCTCGGCCGTCCGGCCGGAGCGGCCCAGCCACATGGCGAGAAGGAGCCGGGCTGCGGGCCTCGCCTCGTGGCCCGCCTGCGGTCCCTGGGAGAGCACGTCCCGCAGGATCCGTTCGCCCTCCGCGCCGCGGTCGAGTTCGGCCAGCCAGCCACCGTCCGGCCAGGCGGGCGCGACGGATTCGGCTGCCTCCTGGGAGAGCCGGGTCTTGCCCGCGCCGCCGGGCCCGAGAAGGGTGACGAGCCGGGCCTGCGCGAGGTCGACACGGAGGGCGTCGATGTCGTCCTCGCGCCCGACGAAGCTGGTGAGCGTCTCAGATTGGCTTGGGTTTCCTGGGTGATCCTGGTGTTGCGGGATCACCTGGGAGATGACTCGGTTGTCCCCGGGCTCTGCGAGCAGGGGTGCCTCCCCGGGTGGGGGTGGTGTGGGCGTGGCGGTGGAAGCCTGCCCCGAGTCGTGCCCCGTCCGGCTGGTGCCGGATGGGCGTGCCGATCGTGGTCGGTTCCTGCTGCCGTCGTCGCCGCTGGGTGCGGTGGGTCGGGTGCGTGGGGTGCCGCCCCGCCGGACGCTTTCCACCCGGTGTGGACCCGGGTGGGGCGGGGACCTGGTGCCGCTTCCCGGGCACCGGGCGTCTTCTCATGGTGGGGCCGCTCTTGGTGCGGTCCGCCCTCTGATACTGGACCGGAAGGTCCAGGGCCCCGACCACGCTGCGCACCACAAAGATGCTACTGGTGCGGTCGAGGCTGGTCTTGGACTGGTGGAACAGGCCCCGGGCACCGATCCGCTGCCACGCGGCGTTGTCCCGCCCCGTGCTGTACCCACACGCGGGGTTCGGGCAGGTGGCCCACGCCCACCCCGACGTGTGGTCGTCGGGCGCCTTGTGATGCCGGAACGCGGTCAGGCAGCGCGGGCAGTACTTGGAGGTGCCGCGTGGCGGGACGATCACCACGGCGATCCCAGCCGTCGCGGCCTGGTGTCGGGTGTGGGTGACGATCTGCCCGCGGACCGTCTGGGACAGGCGCAGGTTCAGGGTGCGGCCCTTGCCGCGGGCCTCCATGTCCCGCAGGTCCTCCAGATAGATCACCGACGCCCCGGCCGCCACCGCGTGATCGACCATGAACCGGGCCGCAGCCCTGGCCACGCCCGCGTTCAGCCGGGACCGCCGACTGGCCACCCGTACGCGTTCCTGTTCCAGGACGGCGAGCTTCGCCACCACCCACGGGTTCGGGCGGAGCCCGCGGGCGCGGCGGGAGTTGACAAGGGCCTGAAGCCGGTCGATGCGGGCACTGATCCGCTCCCCGTGGACGCGGAGCCGGTCGGCCTTGGCGAGGACTCCGTTCACCCGCCACGGCCTTCGCCGGATCGCCTTCCTCCAGTGCGCGCGTACCGTCCCCGGCGAGCCGCCCGAAGCGGTGCAGGTCGACCGTGTCCGGGTCGGCGGCAAGCCGGTAGCCGCTCTCCGCCGAGGTGATCGCCTCATGGCCGAGGACGCGGCGGAGCCGGCCGACGAGCGCCTGCAGGGCGCCGACCGCGTCGGCGGGCGGATCGCCGTCCCACACCTCGTCGACGAGCACGGTGGCCGGGACCGTACGGCCGGAACGCAGCGCGAGAACGGTCAGCAGGGCGCGCAGCCGCGCCCCACCGATGACGACGGCCGTGCCGTCGTCATGGAGTGCCTGTGTGGTGCCGAGGACGCTGTAGCGCACGCGCCCATTCTCCTTGACTGCTCCTCTGTCCGAAGACTTGACTGCTCCTCTGTCCGAAGAGAGGTGTCGCTCCGCGGTGCGCGCAGTCCATGTGGTGCGCGCCCTGCTCGCCATGTCCCACCCTGTCCGGAACTACCGCGTCGGCGCGAGACGTTTCCTCCGTGCCACCGGTACGGTCGGGGCTCGTGCCCGCCCCGACGCGCTCCCCGCACCCAGCCACCTGGAGTCCGTTGATGACCACTGCAGCAGCCCGGAGCGACCGGCGGATCAGCCCGGTCTTTCTCGGGATCGTCGCCGTCATGGCGGTATCGGGCTGGGCGGTGTGGACGGACTTCGGGTATCCCCCGGGGCTCGCGGTCTTCCTCTTCGTCACGGCGGCGTGGGTCGTCTCGCTCTGTCTGCACGAGTACGCGCACGCCCGCACCGCGCTGCACAGCGGGGACATCTCGGTCGGGGAGAAGGGCTATCTCACGCTCAACCCGCTCGCCTATACGCACGCGCTGCTGAGCATCGTGCTGCCGGTGCTGTTCGTGATCATGGGTGGGATCGGCCTGCCCGGTGGCGCGGTCTTCATCGAGCGGGGCCGGATCAGCGGCCGCTGGAGGCACAGCGTGATTTCGGCGGCGGGCCCGCTGATGAACGTACTGTTCGCGCTCGTCTGCACGGCGCCGTTCTGGCTGCACGCCCTGGACGGGGTCCCGAGGGAGTTCCGGTACGCGCTGGCGTTCCTGGCACTGCTCCAGGTCACCGCGGCGATCCTGAACTTCCTGCCGGTCCCCGGCCTGGACGGGTACGGGGTGATCGAGCCCTGGTTGTCGTACCGGATCCGCCGCCAGGTCGAGCCGTTCGCGCAGTTCGGACTGATCGCGGTCTTCGGCATGCTGTGGATCCCGGAGATCAACCACGTGTTCTTCGACGCGATCCACAGCCTGCTGCAGTCACTGGGCGTGAGTGAATTCAGGACGTACTGCGGACGCGACGCCTACCAGTTCTGGAGCACGGCGAATCCGGTCTGCGCCGTCGACAGGCCCTGAGGGCGGTCCCCCGAGGACGGCCCTCAGCCCGCGGTCCCGGCGCGCTGCTTGCGCAGGTAGTACCACGCCATGTTGGAGGAAAGCCCGGCCATCAGCACCCAGACGATCCCGAGCCAGCTGCCCTGGACGAAGGAGGCCACGGCCGCACCGACGGCGAGGACGCAGACGGCGAGGGCGTAGAGAGCGAGGCGGGGCATGGGGGGCAGCTCCTGTCCGGGGGTGGTGCACGGTCCCGTCCAGTGTCCCTCATGCCCCGTTCCGCTCTCCGCAGGGTGCGGCCGTGGGCGTCCGTCGGCTCAGAGCCTGTCGGGTGACCTCTGATCGGGCGGCCACGCCCTGGCACGCACGCTTCCCGCGTTGCCGAAATGCCCTAGTAGCTCCTTCCCC
>NZ_JBSFYR010000038.1:0-70256 GCF_053599875.1 Streptomyces sp. NPDC005151
AGCTTTCGCCTCCAGGTAGGTCAGGCGACCCAAGAACCTCCCTCCAAGTTCCTCCCGACTGCGTCGGGGATACAGCGAAGCGCCTCACGGCGCACACCGGACTTGACAGTCTCCCCCCGACGTCTCACCGCCAACTGCGCACGAGCTCGTCAGTCGTCGTCAAAGAGGGCCAGCTCGTCGTCCGTAAGCCGACCGAAGCAGGCTTCCTCTGTGATCACGACAGTGGACTGATTCAAGGACTTCAACCTGCTGTGCCGGGCGTTCAGGATCCAACCCTGCTTCTTGTACGTAGCCATGAAGTGCGAGCCGTCCTCTCCGATCGGCGCTTCCTCGGAAGGCTGTGTCTCTTGCCAACCTCGCGCTGCAAGGCCCGACAGCACGGTGTCGAGCTGCCGACGCACCTTGACCGGGTCGGTCTCGGAGGAGCTCCACGTCGCACTGGACGTCCAAGAGACCACACACGGTGTCAGTCGAGGCGCGAGGGCGGCCAGCGTCCGCTCTCTGTCAGTGGCTGCTGAGCGGGCCGAACGGTCGCCCACGGAGAATCCTGCCTTCGTCCTTCCTCCGGGCAGCCCAGCAGCCGAGATGGCCGCGTCCAGATCCGCATGCACTGCTTTCTGGCCGAAGGGTGCGGAGGATACAGCGGCGGTCGGAGCGGAACCCCCAACGCCGCCACCGCATCCGGCAACGAGAACGACCCATGCAGCGGCCGCCGCTACCCGTCCGACTCCGATCACGGTGGTGCGCATGCGCTCTTCTCCCAGTGCGAGGGCCGCCGGAAACGGCGCATCCGGTACCGGCTGAGGGATTCTCGCACGATGGGTTCCCGGCCTTCCCCGCAAGGGTGCCGAGGGAGGTAGGGAGGTCAGGGCCGGGGCCGACCACCAACGGGCCGCCTCGCGTCGATGCCGATCGCGCGGAACCCGGACATCCCCCGTCGAACGGCAGCCTGTTCCCTTGCTCGTCCAGTTCGTCGCTCAGTAGCACCGGGATCGCCGCGCCCCATTCCCGCATCGCGTTGGCCAGGCTGGACCCCATGTGCGCGATCCCGCTGCGGTCGGAGATCGACGGGAACAGGTACTTCCGGCTGCGGGAGGGAACCTCCAGCTGACGTCGACGGGCCTGCCAGGTCCTGATCACTGCGGCGGTCTCGCGGGTGATGGGCAGCTTGCGGCCGTAGCGGCGCTTCTTGACGTTGTCCCAGATGAGGGTGTTCTCGTCCGCGCGGGTCTCCAGGCACTTCAGCCGCAGGCGGGCGATCTCGATGGGACGGCGGCCGGTGTCGCGCAGGACCAGGTAGGCCGTCTGCATCATCAGCTCGATGTCCGCCGGCTCCATCTCTCCGTAGGAGAAGCCGACGCCCATCAGGGCAAGGTGGGCATCGAGTCGGGCGATGACGGGCTCAGGGACGGCCCGGCCGGCAGCATCCTCGCTCGTCTCCTCGGGCGGCAGGACCAGTGTCTTGTCCCGGTCGAAGCTTGGAGCACCCGCTTTGCGGTGCGCCGCGGTACGACCAACACCAGCCGCGGGGCGGCCAGGATGCTCATCGCCTGGTCGATGTACTCGAACGCCCCGAACAGGTAGCGGAGCATGCGGATAGCGCAGATCTCCGGCTCGTCGGAATCCAGGATGCCGCCGGCCAGCTCCAGGTTGATGGCCTCCTTCTCGCGTTCGTAGTCGTTGAGGAGCTCATCCGCCAGGTAATCCGGGTTACGCAGCCAAAAGTCGAGCTTCTGCAGCCGACCCTCAGCGCGCAGCACAGCTACCGCATCCTTTGGTGCAGCCTGCTGCTCTGCGCCGCTGACGCTGCTGGACCGGCTGCTGCCTGTGTACGCCGAGGTCCTCGCGGACCTGCGCGCGGCCGGCGCCGAATGGGTGCAGATCGACGAGCCCGCCCTCGTCCAGGACCGCTCCCCCGCCGAGCTCAACGCCGTCGCCCGCGCCTACCGTGAGCTCGGCGGCCTCACCGACCGCCCCCAACTGCTGATCGCCTCGTACTTCGACCGCCTCGGTGACGCGCTTCCTGTACTGGCCAAGTCTCCGGTCGAGGGCCTCGCCCTCGACTTCACCGAGTCCGCGGCCGGTAACCTCGAAGACCTGGCAGCGGCTGGCGGCCTGCCCGGCAAGCGCCTGGTGGCGGGCGTCGTCAACGGCCGCAACATCTGGATCAACGACTTCGAGAAGTCCCTCGCCACGCTCGGCACACTCCTCGGGTTCGCCGAGCGCGTCGATGTCGGCGCCTCCTGCTCCCTGCTGCACGTCCCGCTGGACGCCGCAGCCGAGCGCGACATCGGTCCGCAGATCGCCCGCTGGCTCGCCTTCGCCCAGCAGAAGACCGCGGAGATCACGGTCCTGGCCCGCGGGCTGACCGACGGAACCGACGCCATCACGGCCGAACTCGCCGCCAACAAGGCTGCTCTGCAGTCCCGTTCACGGTCCGAGCTGACCAAGGACCCCGCCGTACGGTCCCGTACCGCGGCGATCACCGACGCGGACGGACGCCGCTCAGCGCGCGCACCTCAGGCTGCCCCTGCTGCCGACAACCACCATCGGTTCCTTCCCGCAGACCACCGAGCTGCGAACCGCACGGGCGGACCTGCGAGCCGGACGGATCGACTCGGCAGGATACGACGAGCGAATCAAGGACGAGATCCGCGAGGTCTTCTCCTTCCAGGAGAAGGCCGGGCTCGACGTCTTGGTGCACGACGAACCCGAACGCAACGACATGGTGCAGTACTTCGCCGAGCAGCTCACCGGCTACCTGGCCACCCAGCACGGCTGGGTCCAGTCCTACGGCACCCGTTACGTCCGGCCGCCCGTCCTCGCGGGCGACATCTCACGTCCCGAGCCGATGACGGTGCGCTGGACGACGTACGCGCAGTCACTGACCGAGCGGACCGTCAAGGGCATGCTCACCGGGCCGGTCACCATGCTCGCCTGGTCCTTCGTCCGCGACGACCAGCCACTGGGAGACACAGCCCGCCAGGTCGCCCTCGCCCTGCGCGACGAGGTGAACGACTTTGAGAACGCAGGCACTTCCGTGATCCAGGTCGACGAACCGGCCCTGCGCGAAAACCTGCCACTGCGTACCGCCGATCACACCGCATATCTCGAATGGGCCACCGAGTCCTTCCGGCTCACCACCAGTGGCGTGCGACCGGACACCCAGATCCACACCCACATGTGCTACGCGGATTCGGCGACATCGTCCAGGCCATCGACGACCTCGACGCCGGCGTCATCAGCCTGGAAGCCGCCCGCTCCCACATGCAGGTCGCCCACGAACTGGCCGAGCACAGCTACCCGCGCGAGGCCGGCCCCGGCGTCTACGACATCCACTCACCCCGCATCCCGAGCACCGAAGAGGCAGCAGCACTCCTCCGCAAGGGACTCGATGCCATCCCGGCCGAGCGGCTGTGGGTCACACGGGCTGCGGCGACGAGGTTCTCGAGGGATGCCCGGGTCTCGGGCCAGCCGCGGGTCTTCTGGCCGCAGTCAGATCCGCACGGATCTGGCCACCAAGGACGCCTGACCGCCCTGCGTTGGGGCCGGACACCTGCGGGTGCCCGGCCCCGGCCGGCCGCGCCGGAGCGCCGCAGACCCGAAGCCGCGTCGCGGAAGGACGGCGTGTGGCGTAGCCGCGACCCCGGCGCATGGTCATGGACGGTCAGCCCATGGTGGCCCTGACTCCCAACGAATACAACAGTCTTGCCGCCTGTGGGGGGCCGGTGCGGGGCTATCCAGTGGGGAGGATGGCAGGTATTACGACCAATCACGCTGCAGAGCACATCGGCATCAGCGGCCGTGAACTCATGAACGCCCGTGCCGCGACACCATCGACTGCCCACCCCAAAAGGGCGATATGTGCCAGCGCCTGGACCGCCTCGCGATTGCCGAAGGGGCTGAAGGCCACACAGCCCGTAAGAGCTCGAAGCAAGCGTCATCCGAGCGTCAAGAATCTTCAGCAGCGCCACTCCGCTCACGGCCTCAGGACCACACTCTGCCGCGAACTCGCAGGTCGAAGCGTTTAGTGCAGGCGCTCTCCCCCTCGACCCGTTGCACGGAGGGAAACAGGTCGAGTGACCCACCCGAGCCACATAACCGCAGGTCAGGCGCCCTTGTCGGCAGGCTCCAGAATGGCTACGCACTCCACGTGCGAGGTCATCGGAATCACGTCGGCCGGAGCAGGATCAGGAACCCTCAGTTCGCATACTGGCAGATCCCTCGCGGCAGGTAGGTGCCGTGCCCCGCGTGACCCACGTAGCTGCGGTTGTCGATCACCGGAACGCCGCGGGAGAGCACCGTCTCCACCCGCCCCGTCACGCGCTTGCCCTCGTAGGCCGAGTAGTCGACGTTCATGTGGTGCGTCTCAGCGGACACGATTTGCTCGGCATGCGGGTCGTAGACGACGATGTCGGCGTCGGCCCCTGGGGCGATCGTGCCCTTCTTCGGGTACAGGCCGAACATCCGCGCCGGCGTCGCGCAGGCGATTTCAATCCAGCGACGACGACTGATGTGCCCGTCGACAACGGCCTGATGAAGCAGGTCCATGCGGTTCTCGACACCCGGCATGCCGTTCGGAATCTTCGAGAAGTCCCCCCGCCCCATCTCTTTCTGGCCCTTGAAACAGAACGGACAATGGTCCGTGGAAACCACCTGCAGATCATTCGTACGCAGTCCACGCCACAATGCCGCCTGGTGTTCCCTCGGCCGCAGCGGAGTGGAGCAGACGTACTTAGCGCCTTCGAAGTCAGCTTCCGCCAGGTTGTCAGTCGACAGGAAGAGGTACTGTGGGCAAGTTTCGCCGAAGACAGGAAGGCCCTCGTCCCGAGCTCGCGCCAATTCGGCGACGGCCTCCTGCGCCGACACGTGCACGACGTAGAGAGGAGCGCCCGCCACCTGGCTCAGCTTAATCACTCGATGCGTCGCCTCCGCCTCAAGAAGCGCCTTCCGAACCTCACCGTGATAGCGCGGATCCCTCTCACCACGTGCCAGCGCCTGCTCCACCAACA
Source organism: Streptomyces sp. NPDC005151 (assembly GCF_053599875.1). NCBI lineage: Bacteria > Bacillati > Actinomycetota > Actinomycetes > Kitasatosporales > Streptomycetaceae > Streptomyces > Streptomyces sp. NPDC005151. The sequence continues at coordinate 5,013 of NZ_JBSFYR010000038.1, forward strand.
CGTCGATTGCGAGGCCATTCTCCGCGTGCGTCATGACCAGCCCACCGTTCGAGCCGGCACGCTGCATCGCCCGGAGAATCTGACCGTCGTCGGAGAGAAATACCCCCGGGTACGCGGTGAAGAGCTTGAACGAACTAAGGCCGGCCGAGACGAGTCTGTCCATTTCCTTGAGCGAGGACTCGTTCACGTCTGACATGATCATGTGGAACGCGTAGTCGATCGCGCACTTTCCATCCGCTTTCTCATGCCACGCATCGAGCCCCTCGCCAAGCGATCCGCCCTTGGGCTGAATGGCAAAATCGATGATGGTCGTCGTGCCGCCCCAGGCCGCAGCCCGGGTACCGGTCTCGAAGGTGTCGGAGGCGAAGGTGCCACCGAACGGCATCTCCATGTGGGTATGGGCGTCGACACCCCCTGGGATCACGTACTTCCCCGCAGCGTCGATGACACGGTCGGCCGTCCACTCATGGCTGTCATGGGTGGTCATGGCCACGACGCGGCCACCGTCGACGAGCACGTCGACATGCAGCTCGTCGGAGGCCGTGATGACCAGGCCGCCGGTGATCAGAGTGCGTGCCATAGCTTCTGCTCCATTCTCGTCGGATACGGGGTACTCGCTCGTGGGCCGTTCTGCATGCCCGATGCGTCCGATGGGGCGTCGCCGGCGGGGCGGATGAGGGGATACCGCCCCGCCGACAGGCTGAGATCAGCGCGTTCTTGCAGGTCAGATCCCTACTCGGGCTGAACTTTCCTGGTCACGCGAGCCAATGAAACCCTTGAAGGACGTGACGCCCTCCGAGACGAGGAGGTCCATCTCCTTGAGCGAGGACTCGTTCACATCGGAAAGGATCATGTGGAAGGCGTAGTCGATGGCGCAGTTGCCGTCGGCCTTCGCATACCAGGCGTCGAGTCCTTCGCGGACCGCGCGCCCCACGGTCTGGATGGCGAAGTCGACGATCGTGGTGGTGCCGCCCCAGGCGGCAGCCCTGGTCCCGGTCTCGAAGGTGTCGGCTGCATAGGTGCCGCCGAAGGGCATCTCCATGTGCGTGTGCGCGTCGACACCGCCCGGGATGACGTACTTGCCGGTGGCGTCGATGGTCCGGTCGGCGGTCCAGCTCGTGGCCGCGTCGGTGCCGTGCGCGGCGAGCGCGGCGATGCGGCCGCCCTCGATGAGTACGTCGGCGTGGAGTTCGTCGGACGCGGTGACGACGAGGCCGCCGTGGATGACGGTGCGGCTCATGTACCCCTCCTCACTCTGGCGGAATGGGTCTACGCACGTAGACATGGTGCGTGGTGAAGAACGTAGAAGTGGGTTACCCACTGTGGCAATACCGCTGCGGCTAACCGCTGAAGACGTTTCCGTTTCCGGGCATGGCGTACACCGTCGGCCCAAAGCCGGCGCGCCCTCACGACCGGATCACCGCAGGAAGGCCCCCGCACTCTGATCCGCCATCAGTATTTCCGCCCTGCGTGAGCCGACGCAGGGTCAGCCGCAGCGCGTTCGAACGCGTACGGCAGGATGGGCGATCGCGTCGGACCCCAGTCCGCACATCCGTGTCTCCCGACGCGAACCGCACACCCGAGAATCGAACAGGTAAAACGGTGACAAAGCATCCCGTCCGGCGCCCGGAAACGGCGGCGGTTCCCCCCATCGGTCGTGTTCCCCGGACAGCGGGGGCGGAACGGTGAACCGGGCCCTCACTCTGCACGACTTGATCGTCGCCGGTATTGCGGTGGCCGCCGGCATCGCGGCGGGCCTCCTGCTGCGCGTGACGCTGCGATGGCTGGGAGAACGAGCCAGCAGGACGCGATGGAGCGGTGACGACGTCATCGTCGACGCCTTGCGGACCCTGGCGCCCTGGGCTGCGCTGGCCGCCGGCGCGGCGGCGGCAGCCACGGCGCTTCCGCTGACCGCCAGGGTCGGGCACCACGTCAATATGACACTGACCGCTCTGCTCATCCTGGCCGCGACACGCACGGCGGCCCGGGTGATCACCGGTCTGGTGCGGTCCGTGGCGCAGTCCAGGTCGGGGGTGGCCGGATCGGCCACGATCTTCGTCAACATCACGCGCGTCGTGGTGCTGGCGATGGGTTTCCTCGTCATGCTCCAGACGCTGGGCGTCTCCATCGCGCCTCTGCTCACCGCGCTGGGCGTGGGCGGTCTGGCGGTCGCCCTGGCGCTGCAGGACACGCTGGCCAATCTGTTCGCGGGCGTGCACATCCTCGCTTCGAAGACGGTGCAGCCCGGCGACTACATCCGGCTCAGCAGCGGTGAGGAGGGCTATGTCGTCGACATCAACTGGCGGAACACCGTGGTGCGTCAGTTGTCGAACAACCTCGTGATCATCCCGAACGCCCGGCTCGCCGGCACCAACATGACCAACTTCAACCGGCCGGAACAGCAACTTTCGATCACGGTCCAGGTGGGTGTCGGCTACGACAGTGACCTCGAACACGTCGAGCGCGTCACGGCCGAAGTCGTCGAGAACGTGATGACCGACATCACCGGCGCCGTACCCGACCACGAACCGGCCATCCGGTTCCACACGTTCGGGGACTCCAGGATCAACTTCACGGTCATTCTGGGGGTCGGCGAGTTCAGCGACCAATACCGGATCAAGCACGAGTTCATCAAGCGCCTGCACGCGCGATTCCGGGCCGAGGGCATCACGGTCCCCGCTCCGACGCGCACCGTGACCGTGCAGCCGGGAGCGACACCGGTCACGATCCCCCACCAGCGCGAGGCGACGCAGTCGATGTCGTAGCCGTGGTCGCGTCGCCGTCATGCGGCCGATCGCGACTGCCTGGTCACACCACGCCCACGCCCATGCCACCTGACCTCAAATGAACCCGCCCGGACGGCCGGGCTGACCGAGCCACCCCGACCGGCCGGATCCCGCACCTCCGCGGGTCCGGCCGCGCTCCTCCCCCGCCGGGTCACCGTGTCAGGGCGCATCTGCGGGCCCCCGGGCGCAGCTCCCGAACCGGTGGGCGGGGGCGTGGTAGCGGTCCAGTCGCACAGGCACGACCGGCCCGCCGGCACACCCCCGTCGCCTCACCCCGCCGCCCGCAGCGCGGCGGCGAGGATCTCCGCGCCCTCCTCCGCCTCGGCGATGGACAGCGACAGCGGCGGGGCGATCCGGAGCACGCTGGTGTTGTGCCCGCCGCCCTTGCCGAGGAGCAGCCCGCCCTCACGGGCCGCTTCGAGCACAGCGGTTGCCGCCTCCGGGTTGGCCTCGTCGGTGCCGGGTTTCACCAGCTCGATGCCGATCATCAGGCCCCGGCCGCGCACCTCCCGCACGCACTCCGAGCCCGCGCCGATCGCCCGCAGCCGCTCGATGAGCAGCCCGCCGACGCGTCGGGCGTTGCCCTGGAGGTCGTGGTCCAGCAGGTACGACAGGTTGGCGAGGCCCGCCGCCATGGTGACCGGGGAGCCGCCGAACGTCGAAATGGAGTTGGCGTCCAGGCAGTTCATGACGTCGGCGCGGGCGACGACGCCACCGATCGACATGCCGTTGCCGATGCCCTTGGCGAAGGTGAGGATGTCCGGCGGGCCGTTCCGGGAGTGAGCCTGCCAGCCCCAGAAGTGTTCGCCGGTACGGCCCCAGCCGGTCTGCACCTCGTCGGAGATCCACAGGATGCCGTGCCGGTTCAGGACTTCGCGGAACGCCGCGAACAGGCCGTCGGGCGGGGAAGTGAACCCGCCGACGCCCTGGATGGGTTCGGCGATCAGCGCGGCGGCGCCGCGGGTGTGCCCGAGCAGGTCCTCCAGATCGGCCACGCACGCCTTGATGAACTGTGCGTCGCTGAGTTCCGCGTACGGGCCCCGGGTCCGGACCCCGCCGTGGACGTACAGCGTCTGCAGCGGGGACAGACTCGTCGGCGACCAGGCCTTGTTGCCGGTGATGGCGACGGCCGAGAACGACCTGCCGTGGTAGCTGTTGCGCATCGCGAGGATCTGGTTCGACCTGCGGTACGTGGTGGCGAGCAGCAGCGCCGTGTCGTTGGCCTCGGTGCCCGAGGTGGTGAAGAAGACCCGGGCGTCGGGGATGCCGGAGAGCGTGGCGATGCGCTCGGCAAGTTCGACCATCGGCCGGTTGAGGTACAGCGTCGAGGTGTGGATGATCCGCCCGGCCTGCTCGGTGACCGCCTTCGTCACTTCGGGCAGCGCGTGAGCGGTCATCGTGGTGAGGATGCCGCCGAAGAAGTCGAGGTAGCGCTTGCCGTCCGCGTCCCAGACATGGCGGCCCTCACCGTGGGTGATCTCCAGCGGATGCCGGTAGTAGAGCGCGAGCCATTCGGGGCTGACGGCGAGGTGGCGGTGGTGGAGACTGCTCACGGCTCCACCAGTCCCTCGTACGCGTCGGGGCGGCGGTCCCGGTAGAACGCCCACTGCTGGCGCACTTCCTCGATGAGACCGAAGTCGAGGTCGCGGACGAGGAGTTCCTCCTCCTTGTCGCTGGCCACCTCCCCGACGAACTGGCCGCGCGGGTCGACGAAGTAACTGGTGCCGTAGAAGTCGTTGTCGCCGTACTCCTCCTGGCCGACGCGGTTGATCGCGGCGACGAAGTACTCGTTGGCCACGGCGGACGCGGGCTGTTCCAGCTGCCAGAGGTAGCTGGAGAGGCCGCGCGAGGTCGCGGACGGGTTGTATACCAACTGGGCGCCATTGAGGCCGAGTTGACGCCACCCCTCGGGGAAGTGCCGGTCGTAGCAGATATAGACACCGACCTTGCCGACGGCGGTGTCGAAGACCGGCCAGCCGGCGTTTCCGGGCTTGAAGTAGTACTTCTCCCAGAACCCCTTGACCTGCGGGATGTGATGCTTGCGGTACTTGCCGAGGTACGAGCCGTCGGCGTCGATCACCGCGGCGGTGTTGAAGTAGAAGCCGGACTGCTCGATCTCGAAGACCGGCACGACGATCACCATGCCCGTCTCGCGGGCGAGCTCCTGCATCCGCCGGACGGTCGGCCCGTCCGGGACGGCCTCGGCCCAGCGGTAGTGCTCGGGCTCCTGCACCTGGCAGAAGTAGGGGGCGTTGAACACCTCCTGGAAGCCGATGATCTTCGCCCCCTGCCGGGCGGCCTCGCGAGCATGTTCCTCATGCTTGGCGATCATGGATTCGGTGTCGCCGGTCCAGGTCGCCTGGACGAGTGCGGCGCGTACGACGTGGGACATGAGCTGCTCCTTCGACGCGGCGTCAGAGAGCCTCTACGTGTTTTCTACGCACGTAGATTCGATGCACAGGAGGAGAACGTAAGCCCCGCCACACGGCGGGGCAAGACCATCGCCGTGAACCGGCCGAGTCGATCATGTTTCGTACCCGTGCGGTTCACACTCTCTCTTCCTTCCCCCGGGGAGAGCAGATGCCACGCCGACAGGCCAACCCGGCACGGAAGCAGGTACGGGTGATGGGCTCGTGAACCGCGCTCCACACCGTGCCGTCGGCGCTCGCCGCAAGGGCGTTCAAGGACAGCGCCCTGCCGGCCGTAAGCCGCCCCGGGCCGCGTGGGCGGCGGCCGACGCGGAGTACAGGGCGGCGGCGCGTACCGACTCGTGTTCCGCGAACCCCGTGCCGCGTTCTGCGGCCAGATCCTGGAGCGGCGACTCCACCACGTCCCACGGCGGGATCTCCGCCCCGTCGAGGCAGGCCCGCATACCCTCGGGGTCGCGCCGGCAGAACTCCCCGTACCAACCGCGCCCGGGGTCGAGCAGATCCGTGAGATTCCGCAGATACGTCACGAACTCGGCTATTTTCGCAGCAAGTTGATGCACCGTCATCGACGCCCTCACCCACCGTCGACTGGAGCGTTCCAGTCCGCAGGCATTCGACCGCAGGCGTGTTACGGGACGGCTACGCCCGCTTTCCACTGGGGTGCGGTCCGCGCACGGCCGGAAGCATGCACGCCCCCGCAGCCGCCGCTCAGAAGGTGACGGCGATCCCGGCGTGCGGCCGCTTGCCGAGGCGTACGACCATGGCCGGCCAGTCGACCAGCCAGAACTTCCAGGTGTACTTGCGGGCCAGCGCCCCGCGTACGGCACGCGTCCCCGCCTCGTCGAGCAGCCGCGCCGTACCCTCGGCGCCCGGCGCGCCGTCGGCGATCCGGCCCCGCACGTCGCAGACGGTCACCGTGACCCGGCTGTTGTTCCGGATCCTTTTGACCTTCCACGAGTCGCTCCGGGTCCAGATGAACAGCTCCTCGCCGTCGGCCGCCGCCCACACGGGCGTGGCGACGGGCGTGCCGTCCTTCCGGTACGTGGTCAGGCTGACGTACTCGCTGCGGTCGAAGTCCTGGAGTGTCTGAGGAGTCACGGGCGTGACCCTACGCGTCCTGTCTACGGGACACGTATGCCTCGCGCGCGCTCACCAGCTCCGGAAGATGCTCCCGGGTCCACGCGCAGGCCGTGTCGAGCGGGCCGAGCAGGGAGCGGCCCAGCGTCGTCAGTTCGTACTCGACCCGCGGTGGCCGCTCGTCGTGGACGGTGCGGGTGAGGAAGCCGTCCCGCTCCATGGCCCGCAGCGTCTCGCGGCACCTGGCACATCTCGCACCTGAACCTGGCGATCGCGCTGCTCGACGAGATCGACACACCGCGCCACCACCGCATTCAGCTGGCGGTCGCCGACTGAGCAGCCCCGGGACTGCCCGGCGCCACCCGGCGCCACCCGGCGTCACCCGGCGCTACCCGGCCAGCCGGACGGCCGCGTCCGGTTCCTCGGCGCAGCGGATCAGCAGATCGTCCATGGAGAGGCCGAGCGCGCCGGCCAGTGCCGCAACGGTGAAGAACGCGGGGGTCGGGGCGCGACCGGTCTCGATCTTGCGCAGCGTCTCGGCGGAGATTCCGGCGCTCGCGGCGATCTCGACCATGCTGCGCGCGCCTCGCGCCTCGCGGAGCAGGCGGCCGAGCCGTTCGCCGCGAAGGCGCTCTTCCGGGGTGAGAGGCGTTCGTACCATGCCGCCATTCTAGTGCCGGCGCCATTCTCATACCGCCGTTATTCTCATACCGCTTCGACCGGTATAGTAATTGGCATGGTGCAACTCAAGACGGATACATCCATAGAGGCGATGCGTGAGACCGGGCGGGTCGTGGCCCAGCTCCTGACAGCCGTACGGGAAGCGGCGGCGGTCGGTGTGTCGCTGCGCGAACTCGACGAGGTGGCGCGCGGAGTACTGCGCGAGGCGGGCGCCGGTTCGCCGTTCCTGAACTACAGGCCGCACTTCGCACCCACCCCCTTCCCCGCGGTGATCTGCACGTCCGTCAATGACGCGATCGTGCACGGTATCCCGACCGACCAGCGGCTGCGCGACGGCGATCTGGTGAGCATCGACGCAGGCGCGACGCTCGACGGCTGGGTCGGCGACTCGGCCGTCAGCTTTACCGTCGGCCGCGCCCGGCCCGCGGACACCCGGCTGATCGACACGGCGTTCGCCGCACTGGACGCGGGGATCGCGGCGGCGGTCGTCGGCAACCGGATCGGGGACATCGCACACGCGATCGGAACGGTCTGCCGGACCGCCGGATACGGCATTCCGGAAGGGTTCGGCGGCCACGGCGTGGGCCGCTCCATGCACGAGGACCCGGCCGTCCCCAACGAGGGACGACCGGGTCGTGGCATGCCGTTGCGGCACGGAATGGTGCTGGCGATCGAGCCGATGCTGATCGGCAGCGGCCGGGACGCGTTCCATCCGGACCGGGACGGCTGGACGCTGCGCACCTCCGACGGCAGCCGGGCGGCGCATGCCGAGCACACGGTGGCGATCACGGACGCGGGGCCCCGCGTCCTCACCGCCCTCTGAACAACCCGTACCCATGTCCCCGTCACGGCCACGGGGCCGGCCCGTGGCCGCCTTCCGGCCCCGAACCAGCCTCGTGGGTCACCTTATTGACGCATGATCATATTCAGTCGCTCGGCGTCACGACCATGGCGGATCCGCCGCCGCGCCGCACCTTCTCCGCCGCCGCGAGCCACCGCCCGTCCGGCAGCCGCTGCACACCGGTGGCCGCCCCGATCTCCGGGTTCAGTTTGAAGGCATGGCCGAGCGACTCCAGTTCCGCCCGCAGCGGACTGTTCCACAGCGCGGGTTCGAGCTCGGTCGTCGGCGAGTTGCGCTGACTGGCGCGTGGCGCCGCGATCGCATCGACGAGCGGAAGACCGCGGTCGACCGTGCCGATGAGCGACTGCAGCACCGTGGTGATGATCGTCGCGCCGCCCGGCGACCCCAGGGCCAGTACCGGCTGCCCGTGCTTCAGCACGATCGTCGGCGAGATCGACGACCGCGGCCGCTTGCCCGGACCCGGCAGATTCGGGTCGTGCACCGCCGGGTTGGCGGGCGCGAACGAGAAGTCCGTCAGCTCGTTGTTGAGCAGATATCCGCGCCCCGGCACGGTGATGGCGCTGCCGCCGGTCTGCTCGATGGTCAGGGTGTAAGCGACGACGTTGCCCCACTTGTCGGCGGCCGTCAGATGCGTGGTGTTCTCCCCCTCGTACGTCGTCGGGGCGGCCGTTCCACGGTTCGCACAGTCGGCCGGACGGCGCGGGTCGCCGGGGGCGAGCGGGCTGGTCAGCACCGCGTCATCCTTGATCAGGCACTCCCTCGAGTCGGCGAACCGCCGGCTCAGCAGTCCGCGCGTCGGTACGTCCTCGAAGGCCGGGTCGCCGACCCACCGCCCGCGGTCCGCGAACGCGATCCGGCTCGCCTCGATGTAGCGGTGCAGATACCGGGCCTCGCTCGCCCGCGAAAGATCGGTGTTCTCAAGGATGTTGAGCGCCTCGCCCACGCTCGTACCACCGGACGAGGACGGCGCCATGCCGTACACGTCGAGCCCCCGGTAGCCGACCTTGGTCGGGGCCTGCCGCAGAGCACGGTAGGAGCGCAGGTCCTTCGCCGTGAGATCACCGGGGCGCACCACCCGGCTCGCCTTCGGGTCGACAGGCGGGTTGCGGACGGTCCGGACGACGTCGTCGGCCAGGTCGCCGCGGTACAGCTCGTCGATGCCGTCGCGGCCCACCTTCTCGTACGTACGCGCAAGGTCGGGGTTCTTGAAGACGGAGCCGACCACGGGCAGTTGCCCGCCCGGCAGGAAGAGCTTCGCGCTGTCCGGGAAGTCGGCGAACCGGGCCTGGTTCCCCTCGGTCTGCGAACGGAATGTGGAGTCGACGACGAAGCCGTCCCTGGCGAGCCGCTCGGCCGGCTTCAGCAGCCCGCTCAGTGGCTTGCTGCCCCAGGCGTCGAGCGCGGTGGCCCAGGTGGCCGGGGTGCCGGGCGTGCCGACGCCCAGACCACTGGTGACGGCGTCCGCGAATGCGAGGGGCTTGCCTTCCTCCAGGAAGAGGGAGGAGTCCGCGCTGCGCGGCGCGGTCTCGCGGCCGTCGATGGTCTCCACGGTGTGCTTCTTGGCGTTGTAGTAGACGAAGTAGCCGCCCCCGCCCAGGCCCGCCGAGTACGGCTCCGTCACGCCGAGCGCGGCCGCGGTCGCCACGGCGGCGTCCACAGCGTTGCCGCCCTTGCGGAGAACCTCGATCCCGGCGGCCGTGGCGTCCGCGTCGACGCTGGCGACGGCGCCGCCGTAGCCCACGGCGACGGGCGACTTGGGGGGCGGCGATATCGGCGGTGCGGACGAGGGCGGTGCGGCCGCCCCGACCGAGACAACAGCGGCGAGAACACCCAACAACGACACATTCCGCGCGACGGAACGTCGCATGCGCACCTCCAGTGAAGGATCGTCCGCGCAGGGTAACTCCACCTCATACGTCTCGTCAGGACCGCAGTGACCATGGATCCGAATCACCGATTACATGCCCGCCCATGACTGACGACGTACGCAACATCGTGCTCGGCGTCATAGCCGCCGGCATCAGCACCGCCCTCGGCTGGATCGCCCGTACCTATCTCTGGGGCCGCAAGCTCCGCCGCAAACAGGCGTTCTTCGGACTGCCCGGGAACTCCGAGTGCCTGCTCGTCGTCAACCGCGACGCGGGCGGCGACGGCGCCGTCCACCGCCACGACGTCTACGCCCTGCTCGAACTCTCCGCGCTGATCAAGGACTGCTCGGCCCACGCGCAGATCCTCTCGCACGACGTCACCCAGCAAGCCTTCGGCGAGCGCACCGAGTTCTGCGTCGGCGGTCCGGTCTCCAAGGTGCTGAGTTCTCCACACCCGCACTGCGTCGGCCTGGCCAACGCAAATCCCGAGACGGGATGAGGCAGCGGCAAGCCTCCAGGGCCTCCCCGCCTGTTCCCGGCCGGTCGCCGATGGCTCCGGGCCGGGGACGGCACCGCAAGACCTGACGTGGGCGACTGCTTATAGATTGATCGAATGAGCGATCAACACGGTTCAGGTCTACGGTGGATCGGCGAGCACGCCTACAAGGACGCGAAAGGCCGTATGCCGGGGATGCTCCGCGGCATTTCCCTGACGGCTGCCCGCGGCGTGGACACGGAAGAGTTCCTCGTCCGGCTCGGCGCAGATCCTGAGCAGTTCGAATGCGGGGACCTGTACAAGGAGCGCCACGAGCTCGCCATACCCCCAGACATGCAGGACTTCAGCCGCGCCATGTACGGCATATGCGGCGGCTGGCTGTACGTCCTGGAGGACGCGTGGGCCGCCACCTGGTCCCTCGGCTACCGCGAGGTACCGGAGATGGATCCCCTCGTCGGCGAGGAGATCATCTGTCTCACCCTGAATCTCGGACCGGGCCCCTCCCGGATCCTGCACGCCCCGGGCGACGACGGCCGCACCTGGCAGGCCGAGTTCGCCGAGAGCACCAGCCGGAACTCGAAGCTCGACACCGCCCTGCATGCTTCCGGGGCCGTCTTCCCCACCGCCTACAACGGCGTGCACACCCAGGAGGAGGCGTCGCGGTACTTCGAGGAGCACCACCGCGACATCCCGGCCCGCGTGTTCGCCGGCGTAGGCGACTACTGCGGCCTCACGATCGACCGAGCCGCGGTGGAAGCCGGAACGCTTCCGCTCGTCCTGCTGCCGGTCCCGCAGCTCTGAGACGGGAAACGGCGCGGGCCCCCAAGGAGGAGCCCGTGCCGGCTGCTATCCGGTGGCGGCTACTTCGCGGTCATTGTGCAGATCACCGGGTTGAGCGGTGTACCGAACGCGTCGGTATGGTCGCACGGCCCGGTCATGCGGGAGTCGAGCCAGCAGGCGTCCTTGTCCATGATGCGCATCTGCTTCATGAAGCTGGTGAAGTTGCCGCCCATCGTCTCCTGGTTGTGGATTCCGGAGACCCCTCGGCCCTGCGGTCGCGTGAGTCTCGCGGAACGGGCCGCTGTGCGGTCAGGCTTTCTTGACCACGCTCGACTTGAGCTGCATCGCCCCGAAGCCGTCGATCTTGCCGTCGATGTCGTGGCCGTCGACGCCGTCCTCCCCGTCGCTGCCCAGGCGAGCGGCGCCTTTGGCGGTTCGGGCGGGGAGTGCGATGGGGTGCGGACGTCATGGTGGGTGGTTGCCGCCGAGAGGGAGAGGGCTGCCGCGCTCACGTCCCGGCGCGCTCAGCGCAGCGGCGTCCACCGCTCGGGCTCCATGAGGAACGGCTGCTCCGGGTTGTCCCATACGAGGCAGCCGTGGATGGTGCCCGGCACGTCACCGCCTACGGTGAGCAGAGGTCCTGTGCCGAACTCCAGTGCGTCGGCGTGTGCTTCGAGCAATGCAGCGATGGTGCGGGGGCCGCTGGCGATAAGGGTCGCGGGCTCGTACTCGTCCCATCGCGCGAGTGCCCCGGCGTTGGCGGGGTCCGCGGCGACAAGACAGCACGACATCATGTCGGTGGGTTCGGTGGCCAGCCAGGGCAGGTAGCTCCGCTGGCGGCCGCTGCCGATGTTCGGGTCGGTGAGCCGCCGGTACTGGGCGACGATCCGGTCCAGGTCGAGCAGGGCCTGGTTCGAGAGGAACTTGGTGTTCGCCACTTCGCCCTCCTCGTCCTCCTCGATCTCCGCGGGCTCGGCAGCCACGCCGTTGTGCAGCATGAGCAGGGTCGTCGGTTCGGCGGGGAACGTGAGGCCGAGTTCGTTTCCGCGGCGCGGATCGCGGCCTCGGAGGCGGGCGGTTGGAGGCTCTGCCAGGACAGCGGGGCGTTTTCTTCCAGCCAGCTTTCGATGCGGCCGAAGGCGCGCAAGACGTCGTCGCTCACCAGGTCTTCCTTTCGAAGGGGGCCGCTCCCCCGCCAGTCGAACCGGGGCCGCCAGCGGAACTTCGCCGCCCGGAGCGCGGGCACCAGGGCCAGCGTCTGCACGACGATCCCGGCGGTCGTCCCCCAGCCCAGCAGCCGGGCATGGGTGGCGGTCAACTCCCCGCCGGAACCTGCCACGACCACCAGATAGAGCCCGAACACCGCGATGATGACCACGTTGTTGAGGACGGGGGTCCACATCATCGCGCCGAACCGGTTCCGGGCGTTCAGTACTTGGCCGAGGAGGGTGAAGAGCCCGTAGAAGAGGATCTGCGGCAGGCAGTAGCGGGCCAGCGCGATCGTGAGCTCCGCCTGCTCCCCGGAGTAGTCCGTGTAGGTGCCGACGATCAGCGGGGCGCCGACGACAGCGAGCGCGGTGAGGGCGACGAGGCCGACCGTGCAGACGGTGAGCAGCCGGTCGGTGTACGCGGCGCCGTCGTCGCTGTGTTCCCTGGCGGCCCGCACCAGCTCCGGGACGAACACGGCGTTGAGGGCTCCGCCGATCAGGAGCATGTAGAGGATGTTGGGGACGGTGTTGGCGACCGTGTAGCCGTCGGCCGTGAGTCCGGTACCGAGGGCGGCGACGACGACCGCCGAGCGTACGAACCCGGTCGCCCGGGAGACGACCGAGCCCGCGGCCATGACGGCGCCGCTGCGCAGCACCGAGCCCGGCTTCTGCCGTCCCTCCGGCCTCTCCTGCACGACTGTCCCGGTCGTCCGCGCGGTGGTCACCGGCGGGCCAGGTACGCCTGGAACGCCCTGTACAGCGTGTTGTTGGCGGCTCCGCCCACCGATGTCTCCCACTCCCCGAGGGTCTCGACGACCTGCCCACCGGTGCCGAGCTTCCAGCGCAGCAGTCCGAAGGAGCGGTCGTCGGGGTCAAGGGTGGAGGGGACCCCGCGCATGTCGTACAGCTCGGCGCCGAGGGCGTGCGCATCGAGCATCATCCGCCACTGGAGGGCGTTGCTGGGGCGGACCTCGCGCCGGTGGTCGGCGGACGCGCCCGTCTGGTACCAGACCTGCCGCCCGGCGCTGATCATGGTGTGCGCCGCGAGGATCTCGCCCTCGTGGACGGCGAGATAGAGCTGCATCCGGCCGGGCTGTTCGGCGTTGAGCACGGCGTACTGCCGCTGGAAGTACGCGAGAGAGCGGCCGAGCCGGAAGCCGTCGCGCTTCTCGGTGATCCGCAGCAGCCGGTGGAACTCGGGCAGCTCCGCCGCGCCGCCGACGACGATCCGGACACCGGACTTCTCGGCCTTGCGGATGTTGCGGCGCCATTCCTGGTTGAGCCCCGCCCACAGGTCGTCAGGGGTGCGTCCGGCGAGCGGCACCTGGAAGACGTAGCGCGGCTGCGCGTCGGCGTCGTTGCTGGCGCCGCCGTCCCCGCCGCACCGCCGCCAGCCGCGCGCCCGGAGCCGGTCGGCGACTGCCGTGCCGAGCGGGTCCACCTCGGTCGCCAGCACATCGCGGACCTTCCGGCCCGGCCCGGTGGCCGCCTTGAGCCGGGCGGTGTCCCAGCGGCGGTACGCCGGTGACGGCCCCATCCGTACGGCGAAGGCGCCCGCCTTCCGCAGATGCGCCATCAGCGGCCGCAGCCAGCGGTCGATGTCGGGATCGGCCCAGTCGGCCACCGGCCCTTCCGGCAGATAGGCAAAGTATTTACGGGTGCCCGGGAATTGCCGGTAGAGGACCAGGGCACTGCCGGTCAATTCACCGTCGGCGCCGTGCCATCCGACCATTTCCGACGTCCATTGGTCCTTCACTCCGGCCCAGGAGGGATACTGCAGAAAGCTCGCCCCGGGCCGCGCGGTCACACCCGCCCGGTGCTCGGCGGCGGTGAGGCTGCGTATCCGCATCCCCTGTTCACCTCTGCGGTCACCGGTCGCGAGCAGCGCTGACATATCCGTGGCCCTCCCCTGGTCCCGCCCCTCCATTCGGCTCGGCGGGGCTGCACAGGATGCTCACAGCGGTCCATGACGGGTCCGAGCGGCGCATGTGACGAAACGATGACCGTTGCGCTCCATTCCTTGTCACACAACGGAATCCATGGTTTGTCAGGGATTCGAGGAACCTAAAGTCTGGTGAATGCCTCTCCACCGGTGAGAAGCACAGCCCTGGAGGTTTTTCGTTGTCCGCTGCACACCGGCACATACGCCGTACCGCACCCCTGGCCCGCCCGGCCCGGCTCACCCTGATAGCCGGAACGGTGGTGCTCGGCGCCGCCCTGACCGCCTGCTCCGGCGGCGCTGCCGCATCGGACGCCGGCTCCGGTCACGCCGCCGGGACTTCTCAGGCTCCGGACACCAGGATCTCGGTGAACCTCCAGGGCTCCAGGGCCAGCGCGGGCAAGCCGGTAAAGGTGACGTTGGCCGCCGGAAAGCTGAAGACGGTGAAGGTGACCGCCGCCGAGGGTGACGCGCTCACCGGCCGGATATCCGGCGACGGCCGCAGCTGGACCTCGGACCGGGTCGCCGCACCCGGCACCGAGTACAGCGTCGAGGCGACGGACACCAGGGGTGGCACGGACCGCGCCGGCTTCTCGACAGCCGAGGCCGACAAGGTCAACAAGCTGACGCTCGCCCCCGGCAAGAACACCACGGTCGGCATCGCCCAGCCGCTGTCGATCGTCTTCGACAACCCGGTGAAGGACAAGGCGGCGGTCGAGAAGGCACTCAAGGTGTCCACGTCGAACAACACCGAGGGTTCTTGGGGCTGGCTGCAGGACTACTCCGGCAAGGACCGCGTCGACTGGCGGCCCAAGGATTACTGGAAGTCCGGTACCCGCGTCACGCTCGACGCCGACCTGGGCGGCATCGACTCCGGAACGGCCGGCGGCTGGTTCGTGCGCGACTACCGGACGACCTTCACCATCGGCCGCAACCAGGTGGTCAAGGTCGACCTCGACCGTCACCGGCTGGCGCTGCACCGGGACGGGACGACGGTCATGGACGTGCCGATGTCGGCGGGCACCCCGGGCGGCCAGAAGGCGTCCTGGCGGGGCACGGCCGTACTGATGGCGAAGGAGGGCACGATCAACATGCGCTCCGAGACGGTCGGTCTGGGCGATGCGTACGACAAGATGGTCGACTCGTCGATGCGGCTGACCTGGTCGGGGATGTACGCCCATGCCGCGCCGTGGAACGCCGCGTACTTCGGGGTCGCCAATCACAGTTCCGGCTGCGTGGGAATGAGCAATGCGAACGCCGCGGAGCTGTTCAAGAAGGCCCAGGTCGGCGACCCGTTCGAGATCACCGGCGCGGACGCCAAGGGGACGGTCGCGGAGGGCAACGGCTACGGCGCGTGGAATGTGTCCTGGTCCGACTGGCAGGCGAAGAGCGCGCTCAGCTGACCCGTTTCCCTGCTCCCGGTCCCCGGCCGCCCGGCCGGTCATCGGCTCGCCCTGGTGATCGACACCGTCGACCCCCTGTACATCGAGCGCAACCCTGCCGGCGCACAGCTGACCTTCTCCTCGCCGGGCGCGGACCCCTCGTACCTGTCCGTCCCGTTGCGCGAGAAGTGATCACCGGCTGCTGCCGGGCGGGTACCGCTCCTCCGGACCGCCGTACGGCCGGTCCCGGGCTACTGCACTCTTGGCAGCAGCGTTCCTGGTTCGGCCGGTGCGACTTCCACGGCCTCCGTCTTCGGACTGCGCCGCTCCCGCTTGGCCACCCAGGTGGCGAACCAGGAGAGCAGCATGCACATCCCGATGTAGATCGGCGAGATCACCATCACCACGGGGATGAAGGGAAGATCGTAGTCGAGGTTGGACGCGATGAGTTTGCCCGCGTGGAGGAACTCCTCGTACGTGATCAGATAGCCGAGCGAGGTGTCCTTCAGGGCCACTACCAACTGGCTGATGATGGTGGGCAGCATGGCGCGAACCGCCTGCGGGGCCAGCACGAAGGTCATGACCTGCGTCTTGCGCATCCCCAGTGCGTACGCGGCCTCGCGCTGGCCGCGCTCCACCGAGTTGATGCCGGTACGGAACACCTCGGCGAGCACCGAGCCGTTGTAGAGGGTCAGTCCGGCGACCAGCGCGGGCAGCGGCTGTACCTTGAGCGCCACGAAGATGAAGAAGATCATCACCAGGACGGGCATGGCCCGGAAGAACTCCACGACGAGCGTCGCCAGCCGGCGCACCGCCCGGTGTTCGGAGAGCCGGCCGACGGCCAGGACCGCACCGAGGGCCAGTGAGAGCACCGCCGCGTAGGCGAATGCCTTGAGTGTGTTGCCCAGCCCGCGCAGCAGGAGTTCCTGGATGCCCTTGTACTCGAAGGGGGTCCACTTGGCGCTGGTGAACTGCTCGGTCTTGAAGAGCAGATAGATGATCCAGCCCACCAGGGCGACGATCAGGGCCGTCGAGACGATTCCGTACACGAAGTGGCGTTTGCGGGTCCGCGGGCCCGGGATGTCGTAGAGCGCGGTGGCGGCCGCCGTGTGGGTCATCGGGCCACTCCGTAGCGCTTCTCCAGCACGTTGAAGAGCGCGCTGATGGACAACGTGATGATGAGGTAGCCGACGGCGATCCAGACGAAGGTCCAGATGATGCTGTAGCCCAGCTCGTTGAGGGTCTTGTAGGTGCCGAGCAGTTCGGTGACGCTGAACGCCCCCGCGATCGCCGAGTTCTTGGCGAGCGCGATGAGCGTCGAACCGACTGGGGGGATCACCGAGCGGAACGCCTGCGGCAGCACCACGTTGCCCAGCGTCTGCCCGAAGGTCATTCCGAGACTGCGGGCCGCCTCGCCCTGCCCCTGCGGCACGGTGTTGATGCCGGAACGGATCACCTCGCAGATGAACGCGGAGGTGTAGCAGCCGAGCGCGAGGATCGCGAAGACCTTGAACGGCAGGACCAGACCGAAGCGCGGCAGACCGAGCAGGACGGCGAAGAAGAGCAGGGTCAGCGGGGTGTTGCGCAGCACCGTCACCCAGACGGTGCCGAACACCCGCAGCGAGCCGACGGGCGCCACTCGGAACGAGGCCATGACGAAGCCGAGGACCAATGCCAGGATCGAGGCGTAGACGGTGAGTTCGAGGGTGCCGAGGAAACCTTTGGCGTAGAGCGAGAAGTTCTGTGTGAGTACGTCCATGGTCCTGGCCCGTCCCCTCAGGTCGCCGGGTAGCGGTCGATGGGCGGCGGAGTCGGCGCGGGCACTCCGGACAGGCCGAGCGTGGCTTCGAACGCCTTCTTCCAGTTGCCGTTCTTCTCGTTGGCCTCAAGGGCGTCGTTGAGCGCGAACCGGAGCGCGTTGTCCCTGCGCGGGACGCCGATGCCGTACGGCTCCTCGGAGAACGGCTTGCCGACCACCTTCAGCTCCTTGGGCGCCTTGGCCGCGAAGCCCAGCAGGATGGCGTCGTCGGTGGTGACGGCGTCGACCTGGTACGTCAGCAGGTTGTCGACGCAGATCGAGTACGTGTCGTACGCGACCAGGATCGCCTTCGGGTAGTCGGCCGCGATGCGCTGGTACGGGGTCGAGCCCGCGGCCGAACAGACGGTCCTGCCGGCCAGGTCCTGCGGGCCGTTGATGTCGTGCTCGTCCGTGCGGACGAGCAGGGACTGGCCTGCCATGAAATACGGCCCGGCGAACCCGACGAGCTTCTTGCGCATGTCGTTGATGGTGTAGGTGCCGACGTAGTAGTCGATCTGCCCGTTCTGCAGCGCGGTCTCGCGGTTGGCGGAGGCGATCGTCCTGAAGCGGATCGTCTTCGGGTCGAAGCCGAGCGAGGCCGACATCATCCGGGCGATCTCGATGTCGAATCCGGAGTAGATACCCGTGGCCGGGTCCTTCTCGCCCAGATAGGGCTGGTCCTCCTTGGCCCCGACCCGGAAATATCCGCGCTTCTTGGCCTTCGTCCAGGTCTTCGATTCGGGCAGCCGGAAACCGGTGTCGACCTTGTAGACCGGCAGCTGGCCGGGCTTGGGCCCCTTCACCGGAGGGCTGCCCTCCTTCCCGCAGCCGGCGGCGAGGACGGCCAGCAGAAGGCCCGCGCAGGCGGCCAGAATTTTTCTCGTACGCAACAGGGAGCCTCCCGTCAGTGCTTGAGGATCTTGGACAGGAAGTCCTTGGCCCGGTCGGTCTCCGGCGCGGTGAAGAAGGCCTCCGGGGTGCGGTCCTCGACGATGCGGCCGTCGGCCATGAAGACCACGCGGTTGGCCGCGGACCGGGCGAACCCCATCTCGTGGGTGACGACGACCATGGTCATGCCGTCCCGGGCCAGCTGCTGCATGACCTCCAGCACCTCGTTGATCATCTCCGGGTCGAGCGCCGAGGTCGGCTCGTCGAAGAGGAGGGCCTTGGGGTCCATGGCGAGGGCGCGGGCGATGGCCACCCGCTGCTGCTGACCGCCGGAGAGCTGGGCGGGGTACTTGTCCGCCTGGGAGGCGAGCCCGACCCGCTCCAGCAGCTCCCGGGACCGCAGGTCGCACTGGTCCTTCTTGCGCTTGCGGACCTTGAGCTGGGCGAGCGAGACATTGGCCAGCACGGTCTTGTGCGCGAAGAGATTGAAGGACTGGAAGACCATCCCGACTTCGGCCCGCAGCTCCGCGAGTCCCTTGCCCTCCTCCGGGAGGGGCCTGCCGTCGATGGCGATGTAGCCCGACTCGATCGTCTCGAGCCTGTTGATGGTCCGGCAGAGCGTCGATTTGCCCGAGCCGGAGGGGCCGATGACCACCACCACCTCCCCGCGGCCGACGGTGAGATTGATGTCCTGCAGTACGTGCAACTTTCCGTAGTACTTATTGACGTCCCGCAGCTCGATCAACGGATCGACGGCCATACGCTGCCCTACCCACTTATCGCTGTGTCGAGGTCAGCGCAAACTATCCATCCGGCAAGGGACTTCGCACTCGACACGCACAAATGGGGTATAAGGCGTTTTATTAGCCTTCGGCTGACTCCGCGTACACCTGCGAGAGCTCAGGGCTGCCGGCCATCGCCCAGTCGAGCCCAGCCTCGACGACATCGATCTCCCGCCCGGAGGCGAGCCGCACCACCGGCTGCCCGCTGGGCCAGATGTGCCAGACGGCACCGGGGACGTTCCGCACCAGGACGGTTCCGAGGTACAGCCCGGCGTCGTTACCCAGCCAGGGCAGCTCC
This sequence comes from Streptomyces sp. NPDC005151, assembly GCF_053599875.1. NCBI lineage: Bacteria > Bacillati > Actinomycetota > Actinomycetes > Kitasatosporales > Streptomycetaceae > Streptomyces > Streptomyces sp. NPDC005151. The sequence goes on from NZ_JBSFYR010000038.1 coordinate 24,287, forward strand.
TCGGGGTCGTCCCGCCAGCGGGGCGGCAGTTGGTCGAGCGCCGTCAACGAGGCCGGAGTGTCGTCGAGTTCGAGCCCTCGCTGCCCCACTCGGACACGCAGCAGCTCGCACTCGGCGAGCAGCTCGGCCACGCCGTCCGGGTCGGCCTCGACGGCGGCCGCGAGGCCTGCTCCGCGCCTACCGTCGTGACGCTTACGCCAGTTGTCCAAGAAGGGGATGTTCATAACACTCAGGGTCGCATCCCGGCCCGGTTACGCACCACAGGGCGCGCGGCCTGTCGTTCGAGTGCTGAACCAGGTGCACGCCCACCCGTGCGCCGCCGCGCACGCTGCTCGCAACCGCCGGGCAGGCCGTCACACCTGCCCAACCCAACCGTCGGACGACGGGCCGGGGCCCGGGTCCGGCGCGAGGAAGGCCAGCAGCTCGTCGGCGAGTTCGCTGTCGACCGGCCGTCGAGCAGCGCGAAATACTCCGCCGTATCGGCGCGAGTCAACTCCCCGCAGGTTCAGGCCTGTCAGAAGAGTCCTCAGCACATGCGCACCCACGATGTCATCTGTCATGACCGCGCACCCTACCCAGGTACGTGTGCAGGCCATTCTCTTTGAAGGGGTGGAGGCGGAGTGATCCGGACTGGTACGTTCGCCATCATGTCCAGCCCCGAGGCGAACAGAATCTAGCCACCGGTCCCGCCGGTGGCCGACCCGCTGTCGAGTCGATCCCGCACGGCCGATCAGGCCGGAGGATCGCTTCTGCCCGGCTGCCGCCGCAGGACCACCGCAGTGTGGGCTGCGCTTCCCCCTATGCGCTCGTGCGCAGATTCCCGGCCACGACGGCTGCCTGCCGCGTTGTCGCGTCACGTCCGTGAACAGGCCTGACACTCTTCCGCGTTGCCGCTCGACCTGTCGGGCGGGCGCGGCCCACACCCCCTGCCTGGTCCGTCCATCAGTCTGCCCATGGGGTTCCTTCATGCCATTTGCTGTCTACGCGCTCGGGCTCGCCGTCTTCGCCCAGGGCACCTCCGAGTTCATGTTGTCCGGTCTGGTCTCGGACATCGCCGACGACCTGCACGTATCCATCCCGGCCGCCGGCCTGCTGACGTCGGCGTTCGCGGTCGGGATGGTGGTCGGCGCACCCGCGATGGCGCTCCTCAGCCGGAACTGGCCCCGGCGTCGCGCGCTGCTGTTCTTCCTCTCCGTCTTCACCGCCGTCCATGTCGTGGGCGCGGTCACCCCCGGCTACGGCGTACTGCTGGCGACACGGGTCGTCGGGGCGCTGGCGAACGCGGGTTTCTGGGCCGTGGCGCTGGTGACCGCGATCGCCGTGGCCGGACCCGGCGCCCGGGCTCGCGCCACGTCGGTCGTGGTCGGCGGTGTCACCGTCGCCTGTGTCGCGGGGGTGCCCGCCGGTGCGGTGCTGGGCGGGCACTGGGGGTGGCGCGCTGCGTTCTGGGCCGTGGCCCTCGTCTCCGTACCGGCCCTTGCGGTGATCGCCAGGGCGATCCCCGGCGAGCGGGCCGAGTCCCACGCGGTGGGCGGGCGTGCCGAACTGCGGTCCCTGACCGAGCCGCGGCTCGCTCTCACCCTGCTGACGAGCGCGCTCGTGCAGGGCGCGACCTTCTGCACGTTCTCCTATCTGGAGCCGCTGGTCACTCAGGTCACGGGGGTCGGCGCCGGGTGGGTGCCTGCCGTGCTCGCACTGTTCGGGGTCGGCTCGTTCCTGGGTGTCACCGTCGCGGGCCGGATCGTCGATGCGCGACCGGTCGCCGTCACCACTGCCGGGCTGGTGGCGCTCACCGCCGGCTGGGCCGGGCTCGCACTGACCGCGGGGAGCCCGGTCGCGGTCGTCGCGCTCGTCCTTGTCCAGGGCATGCTCGCGTTCGGCACCGGAACAGCGCTGATCTCGCGGGTGCTCCAGTCGGCGTCGGGCGCGCCGACGCTGGCCGGCTCGTTCTCCACAGCCGCCTTCAACGTGGGCGGCGCGCTGGGGCCTTGGCTCGGCGGCATCACGATCGGTGCGGGGTTCGGCTTCCGGTCGCCGCTGTGGGTGAGTGCGCTGCTGATGGTCCTGGCGCTCGGCGCGACCGCCGCGTTGTCCGCATATGACGCCCCGCCCTGTGCTGAACGGGCGGAGCGGTCCGAGTCTTCGCAAGCAGCCAGCAAGCGGGACAATGACAGGGATCACCGTATCGGCGACCACTGAAAATCGGCCCGGGCCGCCGGTTGGCCCGCCAGGTGTGTCCGCAGCGCGCACAGCGCTGCGAGGTATAGGCCGCGTCCACCTCTATGTACGGCACCCCGGCCCGGCGGGTCTTGTAGGCAAGGATTGTGCGCCAGGATCAGCGGGACGTCACCGGACGGCGGTCACAGATCCAGATCGACGACCACCGGCGCATGGTCGGACGCGCCCTTGCCCTTGCGCTCCTCGCGGTCCACATAGCTGTCCTTGACCGCCGCCGTGAAGGGGGCGTTGCCGTAGACCAGGTCGATCCGCATGCCCTTGTTCTTCGGGAAGCGCAGCTCGCGGTAGTCCCAGAAGGTGTACGGGCGGTCGTACTTGAGCGGTCGCGGCATCACGTCCGACAGGCCCTCCGCGCGGAGGGTGGCGAGGGCGGCACGCTCGGCGGGGGTGACATGCGTGGCGCCCTCGAAGAGGGCAGGGTCCCAGACGTCCTCGTCGGTCGGCGCCACGTTGAAGTCGCCGAGGACCGCGAACGGCTGGGAGCCCGCGGCGTCGGGGGCGACCGCCTTCTGCAGGGCCTCGAACCAGCGCAGCTTGTACGCGTAGTGCTCGTGGGCGACCTCGCGGCCGTTCGGCACGTACACCGACCAGAGACGGACCGGGCCGCAGGTCGCCGAGATCGCCCGGGGCTCCTGCACGCCCTCGTAATCGGGGCCGCCGGGCAGCCCCGTGACGACGTCGGCCAGGCCGGCCCGGGAGACCAGCGCGACCCCGTTCCACCGGCCCGTGGCGTTGACCGCGGACTCGTAGCCGAGCTCGCGCAGCTCGTCCGCCGGGAACTGCTCGGCCGCGCACTTGGTCTCCTGGATGCACAGCACGTCCGTGCCGGAGCTCTCCAGCCAGGCGAGCAGCCGCGGGAGGCGGGCGGTGATCGAATTGACGTTCCACGTGGCGATGCGCATGTACGTAAACCTAGCGGCTCCCACTGACAGTCGCCGGACCGGCGCCGGTCACAGGCCGGTCGATTCACCCGGGGTCAGCCGGCCGTGGTCGGCGCCGCCGAGGCTGCCGATCTGGTTGTCGTAGACCGGGCGGGCCAGATCGGCGAGCAGCGCGTCGTGGATATCGATGGCGCGGCGCGGCTTGACCTCGCGTACGTAGTCGATGACCTCGGAGATCTTGTTCCAGGGGGCCATCACCGGGAGCAGCAAGGTGTCGACCGGCTGGTCGGGGACGGTGAGCGCGTCGCCCGGGTGGAAGAGTGAACCGTCCACCAGGAAGCCGATGTTGGTGATCCGCGGAATGTCGGGGTGGATCACCGCGTGCAGCTCGCCGTGCACCTGCACGTCGAACCCGGCCGCGGAGAAGGTGTCGCCGTGGCCGACGGTGTGGACCCGGCCGGGGAAGGCCGCCGAGAGCTGGTCGGCGACGCTGCGCAGGGTCCAGATCTCGGCGGCCGGATTGGCCTCCATACCGGCGCGCAGCCGCCCCTCGTCGAAATGGTCGAAGTGCTCGTGCGTCACCAGCATCGCGTCGGCGCCGACGGCAGCGTCCTCCTCCGAAAGGCCGCCCGGGTCGATGACGAGCGTCTGCCCGTCCTTCTCCAGACGGATACAGGAGTGCGTCTTCTTAGTCAGTGTCAGGTGCATGGGGTTCACGGTGTTCATGGCCCCATCCTGCTACGGACGGGGCTTCGTTTCTTCCTGAATCACGGTCTGGGCGATCGTGAACGCGGCGCCCGCGGCCGGTATGCCGCAGTAGACGGCGGTCTGCAGCAGCACCTCCTTGATCTCCGCGGGGGTCAGCCCGTTGCGCAGGGCGGCCCTGATGTGCGCGGCCAGGCTCTCCAGATGGCCGGAGGTGACCAGCGCGGTGAGCGTGATGCAGCTGCGGGTGCGGCGGTCCAGGCCCTCGCGGGTCCAGGTCTCCCCCCAGGCGTAGCGCGTGACGAGCTCCTGGAACTCGCCGGTGAACTCGTCGGAGGCGGCCATGACCCGGTCGACATGGGCGTCGCCGAGCACCTCGCGGCGTACCCTCATGCCCGGTTCGTACGGGTCGGCGCGGCCGCTGGTCACGGCCTCCGGCAGATCCGTGGCGGGGGCGATCTCCGCGATGGGCAGCACGGGGGCGGAGAGCGCGGGGCCGGTGCTCGGGACGGGGATGGCGGCGAGGGTGTCCTGCCAGCTCGTCGAGAAGTGGGTGACGAGCAGGTCGGTGACGGCGGCGGGCTGCTCGACCGGGGCGAGGTGCGAGGCTCCGGGGACGAGGGCGAGCCGGGCGTCCGGTATGCCCGCGACCAGGGTCCGGGCCTCGGCGGGCCCGGTGACCCGGTCCTCGGCGCCGACCAGCACGAGGGTCGGGACGCCGATGCGGCTGAGCTCGGTACGGATGTCGAAGGTGGCGAGCGCTTCGCAGGCGGCGATGTAACAGCCGGGGTCGGTGGTGCGGACCATCTGGACGGCCCACTCGACGATCGCGGCCTGGGCGGCGGCGAAGCCGGGGGTGAACCAGTGTTCCGGCGCGCTGCGGGCCATCGGATCCAGGCCGTTGGTGCGGACGACCACCCCGCGCTGCCGGAACTCGTCGGCGCTGCCGAACCGGGGCGAGGCGGCGACCAGGGCCAGCGAGGCGACCCGGTGCGGATGGCGCAGCGCGAGGTCGGCGCCGATCGCGCCGCCGATGGAGCAGCCCGCGTACCCGAAGCGCTGGACACCGAGACCGTCGAGGGTGGCCAGCAGCCGGTCGGAGAGCTCACCGACGGCGGTGGCCGGGTGGGCGAGGGCGCCGCCGTGGCCCGGCAGGTCGAAGCGGAAGATCCGCCAGTGCTGGGAGAGCTCCGGTATCTGCCGGTCCCACATGTGCCATGAAGTACCGAGAGAGGGGCCCAAGACCAGGATCGGTGCGTCTTCTGGCCCGTCAAAGCGGTATTGGAGGGTGTTCGGTGTCGTCTCGCTCACTCGCCTCACGCTCTCATATCTCACAACTTCCCCTATGACGGGGGTCGTGACTGCATGGGTTCGACCAGGTGGAACACCTCGCGAGCGGCGTAGCGCTTGAGGCATCGGACGATTTCGCGTCGGGTCTTGCCCTCCTTGGTGCGGCGTTCGTAGTACGGCATTGTCAGGTTGAGCGAGAGGCTTCCGGCTCTTGGCATGCCGAGGCCGTTCCGGGCCGCTCTGCCCGGTGCGGGTGTGGTCCAGGCCATCGGGACGAGGTGTCCGGTGGTGGCAGTGATCTCGTTCCAGATGGTGAAGCGGTCCTTCATGGCGGTGCGGTACTCGGGGGCGAACATCAGGTGGCGTCCGGGGCGGAAGTGCGGGGAGATCCGACTGAACGAGGCCAGGAAGCGCTGCGCCCCACCGACGGAGCGGAAGCCCTTCATCGCTCGTTCGCGTTGCCTTGTCGGCTGGTGGGAGTTCTCCGCCCGGTTGTTCAACCCCTTGTGCGCGCGATGTTCCACCGAGGGCATCACCTCGCGATGCGCGGTCCCGTAGGAGGCGAGCTTGTCGGTGACCACCACCCGGGGCACCGCGCCCGCGCTCTTCATGAGCTTGCGGAAGAATCGTTTCGCGGCGGCCGTGTCACGCCGGTTCTGCACCAGGATGTCCAGGACGTTGCCGTCCTGGTCCACGGCCCGCCACAGGTACCTCTGCACGCCTCGGATCTTGATGAAGACCTCGTCCAGGTGCCACTTGCCCCCGGGGTGTATCTGGCGTTTCCTCAGGCCGGCGGCGTAGCCGGGGCCGAAGGTCGTGCACCACTGGCGGACCGTCTCGTAGGTGACCTCGATCCCGCGCTGCAGCAGGAGCTCTTCGACCTCGCGGTACGAGAGGGGGAACCGATGGTAGAGCCAGACCGCGTGGGCGAGCCCGTGGCACCACAGCCGCACGGGTGCGGCAGGTGCCCTGATTCCCGGAGGTGAAGGCCTCCTGGGGATCGGGGCGCCTGCCGCGTTCGTACGTTGCGCGGGGCGCGGGCGGACCGGTCCGCCGGCCGGTTACGCAGCCGGTTTCTCAGTGGTGTCCGAGCCGGTTTCTCAGCCGGTGCAGGTCACCTTCAGCGCGGATATCGCGTGGTGCTCGTAGTTGTTGTCCTCGCCCCGGTCGTGCAGTTGCACGGAGAGCTTCTTGGCGTCGACGGGGAAGGTGCCCGGCACGTTGTACCAGGTGCCGCGACGCTCCTTCTGGCGGACGTAGTAGGAGCCGACCAGGTTGCTGGTCCTGGGCAGGAACCGGTCGTACACGGTGTAGTAGCTCGGGTTGCCACCGACCCGCACGATGTCGGAACTCCCGGGCACGTGGACGGAGATGCTGCACTTCCTGGCGGTGGCGGGCAGGTCGAACAGCCAGGTCGCCGATCCGCCCGAGTCCTTGGAGGAACTGCCGGACATGGGCATGGAAAGGTACTTCCCCGCGCAGCCGTAGCCGCCGAAGCCGCCGCTGTGGGTGGCCCAGCCCTCCTTGCCGTCGCTGTAGTAACCCGACTTCTGGAAGCGCTGGGTGGGGCACTCCGGTCCGGACACGCCGCTGTACACCACGGCGGGTGCCGACTTGGGCGCCGAACCGGCCGAGGGGGCCTTGGTGGGAGCGTCCGAGCCCGTGGCGGCGGGGGCCTTGTCGCCGGAACCGCTCTTCTCCGTCTTGTCGGCCGCACCCGTGGTGCTGCCCTTGCTGCCCTTGGCGCCCTTGATCTCCGCCTCGGCCGACCCGTCCGCGGGCTTCCGCCCGTCCCCCGTGTCCGCGCGTACGTCACCGACCGGGCCCTTGTCGCCCCGCGCCGGGGTGCCGCCCGGCTTGTCGGCACCGGCGGCCCGCTTGCCCTCGGGACTGTCGGGGTCGGTGCCCGGTACGTAACCGCCGGCCCGGCCGTCCCCCTTCCACGCCGCCGCCGCTTCGCGGCTCTCGGGCTTGGCCTCGTCCTTCTGGGCGCCCGCCACGACGAACGGGGTCGCCAGAAGCAGCGCACCGGCGAAGGCGGCCGCGACCACCATCGGGCGCGACACCCGGCCGGGGCGCTCCGGGGCGCCGCCCTCCCCTGCCGCGGCACCGCCGGGCGGGGTGGAAGACGCTGCGGCCGAAACGACGGCAGGTGCGGCGGCGACGGCCGCCGCGGTGGAACCGTCCGTCGCGGCAGCGGCGGCCGGCTCCGTGGAAGCCGTCGCCGTGGGTGCGGAGGACCCACTCGCGGGAGTCGATTCCGCCGCGGCCGTGGCGGACAAGGACGTCTTCGCCTCGGCCGTCGTCCCGGCAGTACTCTCCGCGACACCCGACGAGGCCGCGGAGGCAGCGCCCGCAGCAACCGTGGAGGCGGCCACCGCGGCCAACTCTCCGGCCGTCGGCGCCTCCTCTTCCCGGGCGACCGCCGAGCTCTCACCGTCCGGTTGTCCCTCGGGCTCGGACGTGGTCCTGCCGATGGAGACCCCGGCCGCGTGCACCACCGTCGGGGTCTGGGCCGCAGGCTCCTCGGCCTCCTCCGGGCCGGGCTTCGACGAGGTCGGTGTCCGCGCGCCGCCGTCCTTGCCGCCGGTGACCGGAGTGCCGCCGCCCTCCGTCACCGTGCGGGACGACGGCGCGGACGGGGCGCCTATGCTCACCGGAGCCGCGCCCGCCGCACCGTCCGGAGCCGTTCCGCCCGAGGTCTCGCCCCGGCCGTTCCCGGACTCACTCTCCTCGCTGGACCGCTCTCGCTTCACAGGTCGCCCCTCTTTCCCTGCCATTGATTCTCGTCATTTTCTTCGATTGCTGCTGGAGGGGCTCGGTTCCCGCCCCTGTCAGGGAATGTGACATCACGTCACGTCTGCTCGTAGCTCTGGTTCTCGCTCTCGGCCGTCAGCCAGTCCATGGCCTCGTGGAAGTGCCTTCCCTGGCCCTGGAACCGGGCGAACTCGCCGCGTACGAGGTCCCTCACCCCGAACTCCTCACGCAGGTGGTAGTTGAGCACCTGGAGCATCGGGAACGGCCCCGAGGACGCCGGGCCCGACATCTTCATCTCCTTCGCGTTCTCGAGGAGAACGAGATTCCCGGTGACTTTTTGGATCATCCGCTCCATGAAGACCGAGTCCCGCTGCGCGGAAATGAAGTGGTTGCCGTAGCCACCGGTGTCGAGCAGATGGTCGGCTACGCGGCGGATCTGTTCCCTGGTCGGCGGCCCGGTCAGCGGCACATGAGGAACGTTCTCCAGCACGGCCATCTCTCTGAGCGCGCGGCCCAGGCCGTCCACGTCACGGATGAGCGGGCCGAACACAGGAAGGTCGTTCTGCCGGAGCAGTGGGGTGTTCCCGATGACGGAGAGGTCGACCGTTCCGGGGCCCAGGTCCACGTCGGCGTACACCCCGCCGTGCGTCTTGAGGATGCTGTACCGCGCGAGGTCGGAGGCGAAGGGGTACGCACCGCCCGCGCTGGCCTCCCCGAATGCTTCCGCCAGACGCGGGTCGACGACGGGGTCGATCTGCATCCGCGTGAGCCCCGCCGTGGTCCGGATCCTGAACAGTGTGGTCCCGCTCAGATGTGTCCGGGAGTCCGTCCACAGGTTGGTCCGCCATCCGGCGGCGCGGGCCTTGCGGACCCACGCGACGATGTTCGTGAGCGCGGCCGAGGGGAGGTCGCCGCCGAGCCAGACGAAATGGAGCTCCTGCGGAATGGGGGGAGCGGCCTCGGCACCGTCCGAGAGCGCGTCGACCTGCGCGCGCAGATTCTCCAGATAGCCCGGCGGATCGTCCAGTGCCGCCAGCCGGTCCAGGAGGAGCCCGACCGCGTCGTGATCTCCCCTGGCCAGCGAGGTGAAGACGTACTTGCGTACCCCTTCCTCGTTGTCGGCACCGAGCTGCTGCGGGTCTGCCCCTTCCTCCGTGTAGGAGATGTTCAGCGGCCGTTCGGGCTCCGGCTGAGCGGCTTCCTCATGGGCCTGCGCGGGTGGTACGGGCTCTGTTTGCTCGGCCTCCGGGCCGCTCTGCGCCAGGTCGTCGGACATCACCTGCTCCGCACCGTTCTGCGGGGCGGAGTTGAGAGTTTCGAAGATCATGTCCGAGAACGTGGCGGTGTGCGGCACCGGTTCCAGCCGCGGGGCGGGCACGGAGGCCGGGCCGGTTTCGCGTGACTCCCCTGCCACGATCCACTCACCGCGGCGCTGTGTGACGGGGTCCGCGAGCAGACCGAGCACTCCCGTGGCGCGGTCGGAATCGTTCGACGGTCCGGCGTGGCCGACCTCCGTATCGGGCGCGTACCAGAGGCGTCCGGGTATGGCGCCTGCCGCGTCCTTCGCCACGCTCCCGCCGTCGACGCTCCGGATCTTCGCCGTCTCGCACGCGACCAGCACCACCGGAGCCGGGGGCTGTGCCGGGTCCCTGAGCGTCTCCATGAAACGCGCGAACCGAGCGCCGTCGACGACCAGCGGCGTTTCGCCCACCACATGGAGTTCGATGCCGTTCTCGGTGCCGTGCGCGTCGAAGAACAGGGGCTTGACCGGCTCCTTCGTACCCTGCGCAGAGGCGCCGGCCTGCCAGGGGACCTCGCCGGACGGGGAGTCCGAGCCGCCGGCGGTGTCGAGTACGAAACTCCCGTCCTCCGTGGTCCGGTAGTGCGCGAACAGGGCCTCGTCCGAACCGTACGCGGCGTAGAAGTCCTTGCGGGGCGCCCAGTCCTGCGAGGTGTGTGACGCGTAGCCCAGCCTCCGGCCGTCAGCGTCACGGATCACCTGAAGGCCTTCGTAGACCTGGCCGTAGGAGACCTGGCGTCCGTCCGTGCCGGTGAGCACGGCGTCCGGTGTCCGATTGCCGGACGCGGGCGTGAACAGTGGTCCGGCCGAGGGCGACGGGAACGACGAGGGCGGCAGGGACAGACCGTCGTCGGCCGGGGGCGCGGTCCGGCTGTTGGGGAGGATTCCCGGGGACTCGGAGAACGAACCGGTGCCGTCCCGGTGACTGCTCCTGAACGTGCCGGCGAACTTCCTCATCTTCTCCCGCAGAGTGGCGGACCGCGAGACCGGCTCGGGTGCCGGTTCATTCGCATCGGTCAGCGACGCGGTCTCCTGGTTCGCGCTCTCCGAGGTCACCCAGGTCAAATCGATCCAGACGTTCCGGGCCGCGTCCGTGGGCTTGAACCTGTCCGATCCCCTCAGCTGCTGCTTCGCCTCGGTCGGATGCTCCCTCTCCCACTGTTTGTTGTACGCGTTCATCTGCGTGTCGATGTAACCCGGCCCCGAGATGCCGGCCACGTTCCGCGCCTTGATCTCCCCTTCCTTCGCCGCCCGCTCCAACGTCGTCAGGGACTTCATGTCGACCAGGTTCTGCAGCAGATGTTTCAGGAACGGGTTGTGCGCATGGGCCGCGATCAGCTGATTGCCGTACTGGCCTCGCCGGTAGCGGTCCTCGGCCGCCGCACGGATGACCTCGGGGGTGAGGACCTGGTCCGGGTCCGGTGCCTCACCGGGGGCCGGCTTGCCGAACACACTGGTCTCGTCCCGCAGACCGGGCCCGAACATGGGCAGGTTGTCCCCCGTCGGCATCTGCACACCGCCCGACGGCAGGGTGAACGCCCCGGGCGCCAGGTCCACGTCGAGGTACACGCCACCCTGCTTGTAGAGGAGGGCGTACCGGGCGGCGTCCGAGGCCATCGCGAAGCTCCGGTGCTCCTGGCCCGACTTGTAGAGGCGCCGGGCCTTCGACAGCACGTCGTTGGACAGCGCGCCCGTCCACGTTTTCTCGAACAGGGACTTGACCGACGGGCTCGTCACCGGTCCGCTTCCGGCGAGGCTGTCCAGGAACTGACGGTTGGCGGTGCCGCCGCTGTCGTCCGTCCAGATCCGCATGTTCCAGCCGGCTTCTTCGGCCTTGGCCGCCCAGCTCCGAAGATTCGCGCGGGCGGCGGCCGTCATCTCTCCGCCCAGCCAGATGAAGTTCAGTTCCTCGGGGATCGCCCGCGGCTCGCCCGTGCCGCCGCCCAGGCTCAGCCCGACGGATTCTGCGGACAACGGTTCCTCGGGCGGGAAGTTCGGCAGCAGCTCGTCAGCGTCCTGCCGCAGGCCCGGACCGTCCTGGAGTCTCGTCCCGCCTTCGGTGACCTCGCCGGTCCCTCCGCCCTCCCGCGTGAGCAGGGCTTCCAGTTCGGTGGGCTCGCTCGCGGTCACCCACTGGCCCTGTCGCCCGGTTGTCCGGTCCTGGAGAAGCGCCAGCACTCCGGTCGCTCCGCCCGCGGCGGCTCCGGCCGGCGGTCCCACATGGCCGACCGCGACATCGGGGGCGTACCAGCGGCGTCCGGGCACCGCCCGTGCCGCATCCATCACGACGCTTCCACCGTCCGTGAAGCGGACGCCCGCGGTGTCACAGGCCACCAGCACGACCGGAGCCGGAGGCTGGTCGGGGTCTCTCAAGGTCTCCATGAAACGCGCGAACTGGGCACCGTCGACCTCGAGCGGAAGGCCGTCGCCGATGTGGAGCTTGACGCCGTCCTGGGAGCCGTGCGCGTCGAAGAACACCGGCCTGGGTGTGCGCTGCCCGGCCGGGGCGCTCGTGCCGGTGTGCCAGGGAACCGTGTGGGGCGACGCCTCGTCCTCGGCCGCCGGGACGAACTTGCCGCCGTCCGTCGTCCGGTAGGCCTTGAAGGACGTCTCGTCCGCGCGGTAGTTCGCGTAGAAGTCCTTGCGTGGAGCCCAGTCCCGGTCGCTGTGCGAGGCGTATCCGATGACCTCGCCCGTGGCGTCACGGATCGTCCGAAGGCCCTGCCGCGCCTGCTCGAAGGAGACCTTCCGGCCGTCCTTGCCGACGAGTTCCTCCTTCGGTGTCCCACTCCCCTGCTCAAGTCGCTCCGTTGTCGGGTCGAAGCCGGTCAGCAACGTCCCGTCGTTCGGCAGCGGTGCTGTGTCCGAACCGGACCTGCCGCCACCCCACGGTGTCGAGCCCTTGATTCTCCTGACGGTGTCGCCGAGGCGCTTGACCAGCGTTCCCTGCCGGGACGGCGCGGACGCCGTCCCGGGGGCTTCCTGGTTCTCGCTCTCGGCGGTCAGCCAGTCCAGACGCGTCCAGTCCGCCCACTCGGCTGCCCGGACACGGAACTGGGTGGGCGGTGGCCTGAACCGGTAGTTCGTGGCCTCCGGGCCCTTGAGGGACTTGATGTGCACGTCGAACTGCCGTGAGAGGAATCCCGGACCGGTACTGCCGGCCACGTTCTTCGACTTCATGGCCGCCTTGAGGACACCCCTGACGTAGTCGTCCTTGTTGTTGATGTCCGGCAGATTGTCCAGAACCTGCTTCATGAAGCGGCTCCGGGGGTGCGCGACGATGAACTGATTCCCGAAGAGCCCCTGTTTGTAGGCGACTTCGGCGGCGTCCTGAATCCGGTCCGCTTCGACGGGCGCGTTCTCTTCGAGTCCGAGCACCTTCCGTACGCTGTCGAGGTCCTGAAGCATGGGACCGAACATCGGCAGGGTGTCGTCGCCCTTGGGCAGGGTCACGCCCTCGGGGCGCAGCACCACGGCTCCCGGCCCCAGGTCCACATCGAGGTACACCCCGCCGTGCTTGTGGAGGAGGGCGTATCTGGCGACGTCGGAGGCCATCGCGTAGCTGTTCCTGTCACGCGCGGCGTCGTACAGCGCGGACACCTTGGGGGACAGCTTCTCCCCGCCGGGGCTCTTGTCCTTGTCGAACAGGTCCTTGACCCGGCCCTGATGAACGGTGTCGGAATCCACCAGGCCCTTCAGGAATTCCTTATTGTTCTTCCGGCCGTCCCCGTCCGTCCAGATCGTCAGCTTCCACTGTGCTTCTTCTGCCTTGGCCGCCCACTCGCGGATGTTGGCGCGGGCGCCCTCCGTCAGTTCGCCGCCCAGCCAGATGAAGTTGAGTTCCTTGGGCACCGCGACGGGCGGACCGGCTCCGGCGCCCACGTAGTGGATCGGAACGGTGGGGGACGCCTCGCGGGCCGGCGCGGTCGTGGTGCTCTCGGACAGGACCGTGTCCGAGAGCTGCTGTGCGATCTCCGAGTCGGCGTTGAGCAGCAGGCCGTCCGTCGCGAGAGGCACGGCGGGCCGGTACAGGTCGTCCGCGAGGTGCAGCACCACGCCCGACCGCGTGTTCCCTGCCGTGTCCGTTCCAGGAGCGGCGAACGTCAGATGGTTCAGGTCCGACTGGACCACGGTGACCGGGACCCCGAGCACACGGGCCGCGAGCAGTGCCGCCAGGTCTCCCGCGGAGTGGTTCCAGCCCGCGTCCTTGCGGTCGCCGATCTGCCCGTCGCCGGACCGCAGCAGTGTCGTACGGGCCAGCTCCAGGCGCTGGTCGGGGGTCAGCCGGGCGGCCACGGTGTCCGGGAGGCGGCTGCGCGAGGCGGCGTGTTCGGCGGCTTGTGCCTCGCTGAGCACGATTCCCGCGTCGGCCAGTTCCTGCGCGGTGAACCGCTCCTGGGGATCGACCGCGAGGAACTCCGCGAGTTCGTCGCGGTCCGCCATCAGCCGGTCGGCGAGGCGTTGCCTCAAGTGCTCGACATCGGCGGCGGAAAGACTTCTGCCGGACGCGTGGAGCCCCAGCTCGGCGAGGGGCCCCGGATGGGCGCGCTCTACCGCGTCGAGGAGGGACCGGTGGAAGCTCGTACCGATGTCGAGGTGCGCGGGTCCGGTGGAGGTCGGCTCCACGAGGTGGAGGACGCGGCCGTCCGGCGACTTCAGACTGACCGGGCGCCCCTGTGAGTCCTCGCCCTCGGCGGTGTAGGGCTCGGGGGCGGACTTCGCGTCGGCCGGGCGGACGTAGCCCTCGGGTTCGGGCGCGGGGTGCCAGGGGGTGACGACGCGGGGGGCGCTGCCTTCGGCCTGCGGCTCCAGGACCCCTCGGGTGGATACGTCCACCGCTTCGAAGTTCGCCTGCACCAGGGCGAGTTCGCGGTAGTCGGCTGTCAGCTGTGCGACTACCCGGTCATACACCGACCGCGCGTTCTTCAGCTCGGCATCGACCGCGTCGAGCCGTCCCTCGGTCTCCGCCCGGTCCGTTGCCTTTCGGGCTCGGGCTTCCTGGAGCTCGGCAGCCCTCAGGGGTGACCGCGCGGCCAGTACGGCCTCCAGCGACGACCGGTAGGCGGCGTCCGCCGTCCCCAGGCGCTGCGCCCAGCCCGCCGCCTTGATCTGTTCCCGGCGTACGGCGTCCGTGTCCGACAGCGGCCCGGCGTTGTCGAGCCAGACCTCCGTACGGGCGAGGACGTCCTCCCGCGTGACGAGGCGCGGCGGTCCGGTGAGGTCGGCGGCCGGGCCCTCGTGGGACACCGTGCTTTCGAGGGACACCGGCCCTTCGAGGGCTTCGGTGAGCGGCGGGTATCCGGCGACGGTGGCCGGAGTCTGTTCGGTGGCCGCAGCGGCGGCCGGCTCGCTCCAGGCGACCGGCGGCGTGCCGGAGGGGCGGGTACCGGTGATCGTGTAGTGGTCGACCGCCTTCCAGGCGGCCTCGGATGCAGCGGCGAGGTGCTGCTCGGCGGTCGCGAGGCCGCGGCGATGGTTGGCCAGGTCCTGCTGGGCTTCGGCGTACCGGGAGCGGGCCCTGGCGAGCCTCTCCCGCGCCGCGGCCACGTCCGTGCCGGTGGGAGCCGGCATCTCCAGGAGGCGCCGGAGCTCCGTGTGGAGGGAGGTGACCTCGCTGTCGAGTGCGCGCAGGCGCCGCTCGGCCGTCTCCGCCTTCGTGGCGGCCTTGGTGTACTTCTTGGTCTGCTCCTTGACGGTGCCCGCAGCGGCCTCGACCTCGGGCGGCAGCAGTTTGTGCTCCCCGGCGACGTCGAACGACACCCACATCGTCACCCCGTCCTGCACCGTGTGCTCGACGGTGACCGGCGGCCGGGTCCCGGGCCTGAGCAACGACGGGACGACCGGCAGGTCCGCGATGCGGTGCGATGCCTTCGCCGTCTGGAGTATGTGCAGGGGTGCCTGGATGAGCACGGCGCCGCCGGCGAAGGGCTTGAGCGTGGTCAGCGCGGAGGTTCGGCGGTCGGCGGCACCGCCCGCCGCGTCGGAGTCCGTCCAGCCCGGCACGGTGGCCGTGGCCTGCACCAAGGGCTGCGTCTGGAAGGCCGGTCCCGCGGTCATCGACGGCATGTGCGATTCGGTGGTGTCACCCGTGTAGGTGTCGTTGTCCATGGTCCGCCGGCTGCCGCCGAGTCCCGCGCCCGGGTCCACGGCCAGCAGCCGGGCCCGCGACAGATCGACGTCGGCGGAGATCTTCAGGGTCGCGTCCGTCCCGCCGATCGTCGACGTGGTGTCGTGCAGCGTGACGGTCAGGCTGTCGCGGATCATCTGCGGAAGGTAGGCGCTCAGCACGTCGGTGCTGATGCCCCCCTTGAGGACTTCGCCGGCGGCGGTGCCGGGCCGCGTCAGTACCGTCTTCCGCACATAACGGCCATTGCTGTTCGTGGGCATCTCCGTCGCGGCGTCTGTCGTGGCGCCGCGTCCCTGGACAGCGAGGTCGACGGCGTACGCTGCGGCGTCCCGGAGTGCGGTGATGCCGCCAACGGTGGTGACGACGACACTCTCCGGGCCGGTGGCGAACAGGTTCCTGCCCGCCGCGTTGCGCTCCCGGAGCGCAACGGCCTGCTGCTGATCCGGGGGAAGCAGCATCGGGTGTGCGGCATCCCGGGGTGTGCGGGCCGCCAGCGGTTCGGTCTTCTGCGTTTCCGTCTTCTTCGGTTCGGTCGTCCGGGCTTGGGTTGTCTGCGGTTCGGTCTTCTGCGTTTCCGTCTTCTTCGGTTCGGTCGTCCGGGCTTGGGTTGTCTGCGGTTCGGTCTTCTGCGGTTCCGTCGTCCGGGTTTCGGTTGTCTGCTGTTCGGCCCTCTGCGGCCGGGCGAGGCTCAGCGGCAGCACCACCTCGGCTTCGCCGACGGGATACGTGCGAGGGACCACTGTCCCGTCGGGCAGCTCCAGGGTGAAGGTGACGCTGAACGTCGTCCGACCGGTCACCACCGGCCCCTCGAAGGCCACTTGGGCGCTGACGGCGTCGGTGACCGCGTGTGCCAGGGAGGACGAGTGCGTGGACCCGACCCGGTCGTCGAGGGTGAAGCCGCCGCTCCGGAGAGCCGGACGGTCCCAGATGGTGGGCACCTCGCCGAGCCGGTAGCCGGCCTCGTACCCGCGCGCCAGCTTCTCCGTGACGGTCTCCGCCGTGGACGTGGGCCGGGTGATCGTGGGCTTCACGTCGTGGCGCAGCGCACCGGGGGTGAAGCCGGACCGTTCCAGGGTCACCGTGAGACTGGCGTCCTTGGCCGGCCCGATCTTGTTCCGGGCCAGACGCAGGGAGGTGCCGCCGTTCTCCATGCCCGTCTGGAGAGCGCGGATACCGGACGGCGACAGGGTGGTCATCTGCCGTGCCAGGCCGCCGAGCTGGTCGGCCAGCAGGCTCTTGGGCCCGAGCCAGCTCTTGTGCTTCGGCAGGTCTTCCATCAGGGTGCCCATGAACCGGCTGATCGCCTCGGACATGTCGATGCGGCCAACTGTGAGCGTGGCGTGCGCGGCCGCATCGACTGCGGTGAAGAGCTGCTGGGGCGGCGGAGCGGTGAGACCGTCGTCGAAGAGACCGGCCTTCCTCGCCTCGGCGAGCGGCATCCACACGAGCAGGCCGTCGGGGATCTCCACGACCCGGCCCTGGGGCGGCCGTCCGCGCATCAGTTCCATGGGCGCCTGGAGGAGACCGGACGGCTGGGAGCGGGCCGCGAGGTGCCAGGCCACATCGGCGCCGACCAGGACCATCGGTCCGGTGTACTGGACCGTGTGGGCCGGGTTCGCCGAGAAGGTCTCGGCCGAGGTCGCGGTGCTGGTGCGCTGGTACGGCGACGCGGTGAGACCGTAGGTGCCGGAGGTCTGGAAAGCGTCGGTGTGCTTGGCCCGGAAAGCCAGCAGGGACGAGATGGCGTGACTGCGGACATGGGCGACCGAGTGTCCCGCCCCGCTGGTGCCCGAGCCGATGTTGGAGAGGGCGAGGTCGCTGGAGTCGACGACGGCGAGCACGCGCGTCCCGCGCACCTGGGGCCAGGCGCTGACCGACGCGGTGATGTCGGTGACGGCCGTCCTCCCGAACAGGTCGCTGACATGCTTGCCCGTCTGCGCCGCGTCGCTGAAGTCCGCCTCGTTGCGACCGGTGGTGAACGCCTCGGCCAGCGCGCCGGAGGCGGGGGTCCCGTCCGTCCCGTAGATCCAGGAGTTGCCGGAGACGGAGGCGAGCAGTTCCTTGAGGTGGTGCACCACGACCTCGGGCGAGGTGACGCTCTGCACGGAGTGCAGGCCGCCGAAGAGGGCGTGGGGCGTCCAGTCATCCGTGGAGACGGGTTTCCCGGAGGAGAGCAGTTCGGCCAGAGCCGGGTCCATCGGCACGGGCACGGGGGCCGTAACCGTCTCCGGCCGGTTGAGAGGCAGAGTGGAGGGGACGGACAGCGACGCGGGTACGGCAAGGGTGACGCGGCCGGTGACGGGGGCCGGGGCGGTCTGTCCGTCGCCCTGCCCGGTGGCCAGGACGTCGACGCTCCCGGCGGCCTGCTTCACGAACCACCGGGTGCTGAGCAGCTCCCCGGTCATGGTCCGCGCGATCTGGCGCGGCCGGGTGAAACTGGTGGCTTCAGCGGTGAAGGCCAGGTCGTACGACCACAGGTGCTGCGACCCGGAGCTGGTGATGCCGCCGTCCGGGGTCAGCGTCGGGCCGTACGTCATGCCGTAGGCGGTCTGCCTGCCGTACCGGTAGCCGATGCTCCCGGTGCCGCCGAAGCGCTCGATCCCGGTCAGTCCCACGTCGACGCCGACCGACCAGCCGTGGGTACGGGTGGTCGCGCTGTCCGCGCGGCGGGTCGACAGGACGTTGTTCGCCAGACCCAGATCGTGGTGGGCACCCACGAACTGACGGTTCGTCGCCTCCGCGCGCACGGTGAGAACGACGTACCGCTTGCTGACGGAGTCGAGCTGCTCCAGCTGGATCCGCAGTCCGGTGCTCGTCAGGCGGTCGAGGGAGCCTTCGAGCACCGTACGGGAGAGTGCCTGGCGCAGCAGATGGGTGTTGCGCACCGCGGTGTTGTACTTCCGGTCGCTGCCGCCGTTCCGGTCGCCGTCGACCGCGGTGTCCGGCCGGGGCGGGAGCACCAGGTCGGGGTAGGCGCGGTGCAGCCCGGCCTGGATGCGGTCGACCAGTTCGTCCGTCAGGGAGACCTGGGGCGGAACCGTTTCCGAGTCACGGGTCGCGGCGAGGTCCAGGACCGCGTGCAGGCCGAACGTCGCCGGATTCGACGGCGACAGATACGCGGGGGCGGGGGGCACCTCGGCGTCCGGGACGGGTGCGGTGCCGTCGTCCCAGCCGGCCAGTCTGCGTGCGTCGGCCCGTGGCAACTGCACGGTGGCGGTGAGGAAGGCGCCTTCCTCGTTCGGGCCGTTCCGGTTGGCCTGGGCGGTCCGCTCGGCCGGCTCGGGCGACTCCCATGCGCCGCCCTGCCTGCGCAGCTCGATCCGGAAGCGGACGTCGTAGAGCCCCGAGTGGCCGCGGCTGTTGAGCGTCCGCACGGACTCGGCCGTGTTGCCGCTGTAGCTGCTCTCCGCACGCTGGGTCGTCAGGGCGGCCGATCCCCCGATCTGGAGGCTCAGGGTGCCCGCGGGCTGGAGCAGCGCGAACTGCGGACCGGCGGAGATCCCGACCCCGGCGCCCTGGGTGTTCTTCTTCTCCGTGGTGGCGGTGGAGCGCTGTGCGTCGGCCTTCTTGACCTCGGTCTTGTCGGACGCCTGGAGCAGTGTGGCGTCGACCGGGATCAGCCGGAGCTCGACAGAGCCCAGTGACCGGTTGCCGAGACCGGCGAAGAGCGGGGCACTGACCACCGTCTCGCCGGAGCTCTGCGCGATCATCGTGCGCAGGCTCTCCTCGCCGAACAGATCGGCCAGTTGGTGGCGGAGGAAGCTGCCGGGGGTCGCCTCGGGAAAGTTCGCGAGCGCCCAGTCCAGCAGCCGGGTCTCCGTGGTGACGCTCAGCGGTGCGAGCAGGTGCGGCCGGGCGCCCGGCGCGAACTCGAAGGCGATGGGCAGCCGGTCCGGGATCGCCGGGTCGGTGACGCTGTCCGGGACCCGCCAGGTGACCCCGTCCTGGATGCGGTAGCGCCGCTGCGCGGCGGTGCCGGGCTGCTGCTGGTCCGGGGACAGCTCACGGCCCTTCTTGTCCCAGACGCGCGAGGACTCGACGACGATGTGCAGGTCGCTCACATGCAGATGACTGCCGTCCTTGCCGACCGCGGTCACACTGCTCTGGGCGCGGCTCTCCCGGGTGTACGTGTAGGAGGCCTCCATACGCCGTGCGCTGAGGGACACCGACCCGAACGCACCGACGGTCCCCGCGGAGGGCCCCAGCGGGACCGCCACTCCGAAGGCGCGGGAGGTGCCGAGGGTCTTGGTCTCCGTCGCACCGGGGCGGATACGGAGTTCCGTCTCGATCTTGACGGGGGCGTCGGTGGCCTTGACCTCGGCGGTCTTCGACGCGTCCTTCTTCGACTCGTCGGTCTCGGACTTGTCCGTCTTGGAAGCGTCCGTCCTGGAGGCGTCCGTCTTCGACTCGTCGGTCTTGGACGCGGCGGTCTTGGACCCCTCCGCCTTCGGCTCCTGCGTCTTCGACTCGCCGGTCTTGGACCCTTCAGCCTTCGGCCCTTCCGTCTTCGAGGTGGTCGAACTGCCCTCGTTCCCGTTTCCGTCCTTGTGCAGTACGGACTCGTCCACGGCGGCCAACGCCGACGGCTCGGCGTGGCGGCGCCAGTTGCCGTAGCTCTCCATCGAGAGGGAGATCTCCCGGTGGCCGCCGTCCATGGTCGGCAGGATGAAGGTCCGGGGGCTGAGCAGCGTATGCGGACTCTGGACGAGCACGCGCTTCAACTCGTCGAGCCCGTCGGGGCGCAGACTCCATCGCCTCGCGACGGATTCGGCCAGCACGTCGGCACCTCTGATGGTGATCCGTCCGTGCCCGTGGCCCTTCATCGACTTCGGCAGCATCGCGTTGTCGTCGAACGTGACGAATTCACTGGACTGCTCCTGCGGGAGCGGATCCACGTTGTCGCTCAGCAGCGGAGGGGCGAAGGCCGCCTTCTCCACCTTCACGCCCGGGTTCTCGATCCGGCGGAACACCTCGTCGCGGCGTGCCTCCTCTGTCGTCAGGTCCGGACGGTCGCGGCGTACCCGGTACATCCGCTGCTCGTACTCGTCCGCCGAGAGCGCGTTCAGGGCCTTGTCGCGGGCCGTGGGCTGCTGCGCGCCCGACGAGCCTGCCGGTGAGGAGCCGTCACCGCCAGGGCCGCCCGGCGGCTCCTCGTTCTCCTTCACGGGGATGTCGGAGTCCTTGGGCACGGAAGCCACGGAGTCGGCGTCGTCGTCGGACTTGAGGTCGGACGCGTCATCGGACTTGAAGTCGGACGCGTCGTCGGACTTGAGATCGACGTCGTTGTTCGGTTCGGATTCCGACGTGGTCCGCGTGTCGGTGAGGGACTGCGTGTCGTCCTCGGTCTGTGTACGTACACGACGGGCGTTCGGCGACGGCAGGTCGTCCCGCTCCCGCGAGTGAAGGCTGTCCCCGTCCTTCCCCCCGGACTCCGACGCATCGTCCAGATGCCGCGGAGCCTCCATCAGCTGCTCGCCCGGCTGCACCGGAGCACGCCTGTCCCGTTCGGAGTCGGCCGGCCGCGGGGTCTTCGCCGAGTTGCCGGCACCCTCGTCGACGTTCGTCCGGAAGGCCGGATTGCGCACGGTTGCCGACGGTCCGGCATTCGACGGGCCCGACGTGTTCGTCAGATCCGTGTCCTGGACATCCGTGCGCTTCTCCGACACGGCGTCGTCCACCTTGGGGGTACCGGGCTCATTGCCGGTCGTGACCAGGTTCCGCAGGCGTTCCACCAGCGTGCGGGCGTCGTGGGCAGCCTGTTCGCGTACCTCCTCGGGCAGCTTGTCGAGCGAGCGGTCGATACGGCGGTCGAGGTCCCGCAAGCGGTCCGGAGCACACAGTTCCTGTTCCAGGCGCTCCTGCCCCTCACGCCTCAGCTCCGCCGTCTCGGCGTCGTAGCTGTCGAGGACCCGGTCGATGGCCTGAGGGTCGCCCGCCGCCTCGTCCAGCCTGTTCTGCCATGCGGCGCGGCGTTCGGTGCCGCGCTCCGCCCCCTCGGGGTCGCCGTCCGAGATGGCCTTCAGCCGCCGGTCGCGCTCCAGCTGTGCCATCCGGTCGAGCTGTTCCCGCTCGATGGCCTGCCTCGCCGTGTCGTCCTCGGCGTTCGCGCGCCGGTCTTCCCACTGCTGCCGCTCCTCGCGCGACATCCCAGTGTCGTCCGTACCCTCGCGCAGCCGGTCGAGCCGCTCCTCCAGGATCCGGTCATTCTCCGCCCGGGAGTCCTCGGTCCGGTCCCGGCCGGGGGTGCCGTCACCGCCGGGACCGCCGTCACCGTCCTGCGGCGGGGGCAGCGGCTCCGAGGACTCCTGCTGGTGGCCGCCCTCGCGCATGGCGTCCAGCCTCGCCCGGAAGGACGCCAGTTCGGCCTCCCTGCCGAGGGTGACCGTACGACGTTCGTACTGCGCGTCGAGGTCGCTTCCCCACCCCGGTCCTTCGAACCGGTTCTTCCAGGTGGCCAGCTCCGTCTCGGATGCACCGAGATCCCGCAAGGTCGCGAGCCGTCGCGACGTCTCCAGCTCGGCGTCGTAGTCAGCCTGCACTCTGCGGAGATCCTCGGGGGTCGCCGCCTGCTCCCTGCGGTCCTCCCATTCGAGGAACCGCTCGCGGTCCATGCCCGCTTCTTCCGCATCGGCCCGCCGGTTGTCGGCCAACTGCTTCCGGAGCGCCTCGGGGGTGCTGTCGGCGCGGGCGCTCAGCTCGGACCCGAGGGTGCCGAGACGGTTCTCGAAGTCGTCAAGCAACTGGGTCGTCCGACGGGGATCGTTGGCGAGAGCCGACTGCTCGATGTCGAGGGCATGGCGCAGCCACTCCGTGCGGCGCATTCCCAGCTGCGCGGCCCGCGCCTCGTATCCGCCGTCCATGTGACGGCGGAACTGCTGGAGGCGTTCACCGAGGCCGTGCACGGCGACGAGGTCGCCGAGTTCCCGCAGGCCGTCGGCGGCGTCGGTGTGCCTGCCTGCCCCGGCGTCGTCCCGGATGCGCTCGCTCAGCCGCTGCCGTGTCTCCCTGTCGACGCCCACCCGCCGGGCATCCGCCAGCAGGGCGTCGGTCTCCCGCTCCACGTCCTTGGCCAGCCTGCGCTGCTCGGTGGGGGTCAGGCCTTCGGGTACGTCGGGCAACTGCTCCAGCCGGTTCACCGGGTCGTCGGTGAGGCTGCCCAGTTCGTCGAGACGCGCGATCAGCGAATCGATATCGCCGTCGTTGTGCACGTCGAAGCCGTCGCGGAAGGGAAGTTCGTCCTGTGTCTCCGTACGGAGAGAACTCGGCGGCTCCTCGGTGGCCCGTCCCCTCCCGTCGCTCTCGGTCTGCTCCGTCTCCAGCCGGCTGCCGGCCGGAGGTTCGGTGCCGGGCGGGGTCACGGGAACGTCCGGGAACACGAGGTCCGGTTCATCCGCCGTGAAGGGCTGAACACCGGGTTCGTTCTGCGGGACGTCCGGAAGCTTCACATCGAACCCGTCCGGGGACGGACCTGTGGATGTCCGCTGCTGTGGTCCGCCGGGGGCGATACCGGCTCCCGGGCCCGTGGACACGGTCGGTACGGGGCGCGGCGGCGGCGCGATGCCGCCCGCGCCGCCGAGCGGGAGCACTCCGTCGCCTTCGATACCCGTCGTTGTCCCGTCGGGCTCCGGTCCGTAGATGCCGTCCTGCTCCAGGGCCGCGCGGTACTGCTCACGGAGCTCGTCGACCCGCGCGGGGCGGCCGAGGCCGTCGGAGTCGCCCTCCCGCAGCTTCGCCAGCCGTGCCGCCAGGTCGGAGTCCGAGTCGTCGGAGTTCTGCCGGTCCTTCAGCCGGTCCAGGCGCTCCTGGAGGCGATCGAGGTCGCGCGCCGTCCGGTTTCCCGGCCCGGAGTCGTCGGACCGGCTGGACGACGCCACGCCCGAGCCGTCGTCGGACATCCGCAGAAGGTCGTTCCGGGGTACGTCGGGCAGGTCCGCCAACAGCCGCTCCGCCTCCGGCGACAGCACCGTGCCCAGCGGGGTGTCGGGTACGTCCGGGAGGTCCTCCAGGAGCCTGTTCACGTCCGTGAGGTCCTGCGTCACGTTCTCGTGCACCTGGTCCGGGGAGGGCAGCGTCTCGGGTATGTCCGGGAGGCTGTTCAGCAGGAGGTCCAGCTCCGTCACCGCGTCCGGCGGGACGGGGGGCTCGGGCGTGAGGGAGTTGGTGGTCGAGTCGCCGGAGTTGTTCGCGGTGTTGCTGTTGTTCGAGTTGTTGCCGTTGTTCGAGTTGTTGGTCTCGTCCGTGTTGTTCGTGAAGTTGCGGTCGTTGGCGAAGCTGCTGTCGTGCGTGAAGTTCGTGTCGTTCGTGAAGTTCGTGTCGTTCGAGCTGGTGGCGAAGGAAGGGGCGGACGCCCCGGACAGGTCGTACGGTGCGGCGTTCCCGTCGTCGTCGTGCGAATACAGCGTCTGACTGTCCGAGAAGTCGTCCGCGTCCAGGTAGTACAGGCTGTCGCCGTCCGAGGCGTTGTCGTCGCCGCTCCGCAGCGAGACGTTGTCCGAACCGGAGTCCGAGGCCGAATCCGTGAGCGTGCGGTTGTCGGCGTCGCTCCTCGGGGCGGAGCCGTCGCGCACCGTCGTGCTCGACTCGGTGCTCGGCCGGGACGCGCCGGACGGTGGGGTGGGCGAGTCGGACGAGAAGACCGGGGGGCGCGGCGGCGGCGCGGCCGGGGGGCCCTGGACCGCGTGGTGCACGGCCTGGAAGCCGTGGGCCACTCCCCGGCCCATGACGCCGCCCGCCGCGCCCGCGGCCGCGGTCCAGCCGCTGACCGTGAACTTGTGCTCGGGCCCGAAGATCAGGTTGTACATGCCTTCGGTGACCACGGCGTGGCCCGATTCACCGGCGATCTCACCGACGAAGTTGCCGATCCGGAAGCCGATGTTCCCTTCGATGT
This sequence comes from Streptomyces sp. NPDC005151, assembly GCF_053599875.1. Classification (NCBI taxonomy): domain Bacteria; kingdom Bacillati; phylum Actinomycetota; class Actinomycetes; order Kitasatosporales; family Streptomycetaceae; genus Streptomyces; species Streptomyces sp. NPDC005151. The sequence goes on from NZ_JBSFYR010000038.1 coordinate 48,472, forward strand.
TCTTGCTGATCGTCTGTACGAACGAGCCGGGCAGGTCGTGCGAGAGCGCACGTACTCCGCCCTCCCCCAGGTCCTTCACGTACGGCTTGAGCGCGTCGTCCAGCGAATGGGTCAGACCCTGCCAGTCGGCCTTGCCGCCCCAGTTCTTGACCAGCGCCTCGCCGTAGTCGCGGCCCAGGTTCCGGGCGGTCTCGTTGCCGAGGGAGTCCCCGAGGTTCTTCTCGAAGGCGTTCGCGAAGTCCTTGACGACCTCCCGGCCGACCGCTCCGGCGGCCGCCCCCCGCGCACCGTCCACCCCCACATGATTCAGGGATTCGTTGGTCCGGCCCATGATGTTGCCCAGACGCTCGCCGAGCTTGCGGGCGGACTCCTCCGAGATCGCCTGGCCCGCGGCGCCCGCCCCGGCCCTTCCGCTCGCTCCGGCCGCGCCGTCACCCGCCGCACCCGCGCCCTTGCCCAGGCCCGCTCCTGCGGCACCCGCGCCCTTGCCCGCACCCGCACCCGCGCTGCCGGCGCCTTTTCCGGCGCCCGCACCCGCAGCACCCGCGCCCTTGCCCGCGGCACCGGCCCCCGCGCCACCGGCACCCTTACCGAGACCACCCGCACCCGCGCCACCCGCGCCCTTGCCGAGACCACCCGCACCCGCGCCACCGGCACCCTTACCGAGACCACCCGCACCCGCGCCACCGGCACCCTTACCGAGACCACCCGCGGCCTTGCCCGCACCGCCCGCGCCCTTGCCGCCCCCGGCCAGCCCCTTACCCAGCACGTTCGCCGCATCGTTACCGAGGATCTTGCCGAGCCCCTTGCCGGTGAGATTGCCGAGCAGCTTGCCGAGCCCGCCGCCCAGCAGTGCGAACGGCCCGCCCAGCGCACCGCCGATGGCGGCGAACTTCGCGGCGTCCGCGGTGAAGTTCTTGTTCCACTCCGTACGGTCGCCGCGGCCCATCTGGGTGAGCTGGAGGATGGAGTCGAGCAGCAGGCCGCCGACGAGACCGGTGATGGTCTGCATGATGATCTGGGCCAGCAAGAACTTGAGGATCAGCACCGCCATGGAACGGAACGCGGCGATCGCCGCGGCCGCCCAGATCTCCGACAGCCCGGCGGTCACCGGCATCAGGGCCTGGGCCAGGGCTATCTGCACGACGAGCAGGGCCAGTTGGCCGAAGATCATCCACTTGGTGTACTCGATGTCGGCGGCGGTCTTGTGGGCGTTCTTCGACAGCTTGATGGCATCCTCGTAGGCCCGTTCGAGGATGCTCTCATTGCCGTTCGTCCTCTCGACGAACTGCCGGGCGTACGTCACGAACCGCGTCGCGGTCTCGCCCTCGAAGTCCTCGTCGACGCGGCCGACGACCTGCCGCAGAAGCTCCTCCACCTCACGGAACTTCTCGGCCATCTGGCGATACTCGTCACTGACCACCCGCAGGGTGTCCTCGTTCGCCTGCGGGAAGGGCATGCCGGTCAGAGTCTTGAGGAGGGTCGCCCACCCCCCGGAAACCTCAATCGCCATTGTGTGGTGCCGCGTCTTCGGAGTTCGGCCGGCTCAGCCGGCGGCAATGTGGTTGGCGTCGTCCTCGGCGTCGTTCAGGATGACCGAGGCGTTGTTGCCGCTGATACCGACCATTTCGAGCAGATCGGAGAGGCCTTCGAGGCCGTAGGTGAGCCCCTTGCCCGCCGAGTCGACGAACTTGTGGTACTCCTTCGCGTACACATCGTCCTTGCCGCCCGCGGTCCTGTTCTCCAGGTTGATGTGGTCGTTGAGGACGCCCAGTTCACCGACGATCCTTGAGACGGCGCCGAACTGGGTGAACCGGCGCGGGAGATCCCCCGGAACGCTCAGGGTTCCGTCAGCCATAGAACTCGTCCTCCTCGCCGCGGTTGCCGGACGGCTTGCGCCCGCCGCCCAGCACCGTCTCCGTCAGCCCCTCGGGCTGCATCGCGCGCAGCGGAGCGAGCAGATCGTCGAGCTCACCACCGCCGAAGAGTCCGCTCGCCAGCTCCTCCTGACTGCCCATCAACGGCCGTACCGAGCCGCTGACCTTGGAGTTCATCTCCGTACGCGCCGCGTTGACGGTGGTCTTCAGCACCTCGGCGAGCTGGGCCCCCGGCATCGTGCGGTAGCCCTCGGTGTGGAACTTGAAGGAGAGGATCTCGCCGTGGGCGTTGACCGAGGCGGTCACCATCCGGTCCTTGGAGGTTGCCGAGGCGGACGCCCTGGCCAGTTCCTCCTGGACCTGCTGGATCTTCTTCGTCTGCTCCGCGAGGCCGGCCATGGCCTCCGCGAGCTGTTCCTGGAACGACACCATCAGTACTGCTCCTCCTTGCCTTCCGCCGCCGCTTCCAGCACGTCGACCGCGCGGGACAGGTCGTCCGCGGACAGCCGCAGAGCGACGGGGCCCGTCGGGTTGAGGTACAAATCCTGGCCTTCGGGTACGAGTGCGAACGCCTCCGAGACGGGCAGCACCCGGTGGGCGAGCGCGCCCGCCCGCTCCAGATGGGCGGGCGCGGTGAACACCGGCACCACCGGGTCGCCGTCCGGGGTGCAGGCGCTGACCGCGCCACCGCCGGGAGCGGTCAGGACGGCCAGTTCGGCCGTGACCACGGCCAGGGCGACGCCCTCGACCGGGCCGTAGCCGGTGGCCGCGAGCTGCATGGCGGCATCCACGTCGTCGGTCGGTTCGGGCCAGCCGAGCATGCCCGGCGAGGGCCGGTACTCGTCGTTCCGCTGCCATTCGACGATCTCGCCGTCGGCGTCCGAGCGCCACTGCCCGATCACCGCCCACAGCGGCGGCTCACCGTCCCCGCTCCACGCGGGGTCCACCGTGCCGAACCAGTGCTCGGGTGCGGTGCGCGCCGCCGCGCGGATGTCATCGGGCACCGGAGGCATGGCGGAGTCCTCACCCCCGGAGGGCGTTCCACCCGTCTCTGCACCTGCGGAACTCATCGTCCGATCACGCCCGTTCCGGCGTCGGGCTCGGTGCCCCACACCTCTTCGTCCTCCGAGAGCCATACGTTGCGCTGCCGGTCACCGCCGTTGCCTCCGCCGCCCGGGGCACCACCACCACCGCCCATGCCCATCGGGGGCATGAAGGGCATCCCGGTCCCCGTCCCGCCGCCCGCTCCGCCCCGGCCGAGGGCGCCGAGCGACTGGGTGGGCAGGTTGCCCCGTCCGGGTGGGACGGCCGGCGTCGCGGGCAGCCCCATGGCGGCACGGGCCCGGTTGCTGAGCCCGGACACCACGGACGACGCCTCGCGGATCGGGTTGCCGTTGCTGTCGACCATCTTGCGGAGGTTTTCGGAGGCGCCCTTCGAACCGCCGAAGAGGTCGCCGCTCGACGTGGACGGACGGCGCTGACCGTTCAGCAGCTCGTCGAGCGTCTTGGGGTTGCGGGTCTTCAGGTTGTTGCTGCTCTCGGTGATGTGCTTGCCCTGCGGGTCGGTGATGGTGCCGTCGGCGTTGATCCGGGAGCCCGGCGGAACGCTGAGCTTCCCGCCGTACATGTTGGTCAGGGGTTTGCCGTCCGCGCCGATCAGGTTTCCCTGAGCGTCCACCCTGGTGCCCTTGGGAACGATGACGTTGCCCTCGGCGTCGACTCCGAAGCCACGCGCCAGACCCCCTGAGGTGGAGCCGCTCGGAAGCGTCGGCGGCTTCGGGCCACCGGTCGCAGGCGAAATGATCTTACCGCCGGGGCCGATGGTGGAGCCGGACGGCACGATCAGGGGCTTGCCGTCCGCGCCGAGGACCGGCTTGCCCTTGGCGTCGGTGACGGCGCCGGTCTTGGGATCGATGCGCGATCCGGCCGGCAGCCCGCCGCCTCCCAGGGGATTGCCCGTGCCGGAGGTGCCGCCGCTGGGTCCGGTGACCGGATTCGGGCCGAGGCCGAGGTTATTGGTCTTCGGGAGGTTGGCGGAGGAGACTCCCCCGCTCGGACCGGTCACCGGCGGCGGGCCTCCGAGGCCCAGATCGCCGCCGCCTCCACCGCCGGAGCCACCGCCCTCACCGCCACCGCCCTCACCGCCCGCGCCGTCACCACCGGCGCCGTTGCCGAACATCTCCTTGAACTTGTTGAGGAAGTCGTCGGCGCCTCCCGTTCCGCCGTCGCCGCCGGTACCCGCGTCGCCGTAGAACTCCTTCTGCTCCTCGGACGTCAGCGAGATGGTGAACGTCGGCTTCACGACGGAGTTGGCGTCGGAGAGCTTCGCGCTCGCCTTGTCGTACGCCGTCGCCAGGGCGAGCATCGTCTGCGAGGACGCGTCGTCGAGCTCGGTCTTGACACCCGCGAGCCAGCTTTTCTTCGCTTCGCGCTCGATACCGTCCCAGTCGGGACCGCTGACCGTCGCATCGTGGTCCGAGGTGGGATTCTGGGTGCTCATCACCTTGAGGAACTGCGCACGCAGATGTGTGAAGGCCATGGAAATGGCACCGGCTTCGCGATGCTCGATGCCTGTGCCCACGGTTTCCAGCTTGTCGAACCAGTCCCAGGAGTTCTTCCGCAGCACCCCTATGGTGGCCTCCAACTGAGTGCTCACCGATTGGAGATCGTCCTTTACCGCACCGCTCATGTAGAAGGACTGCGTCTCCTGGAGCGAGCGCTTCACCGCCTGGAGGACGGCTTCGAAGAGGGCTGCGGACTCTCCTTGCAGTTCCTCCGATCCGTCCCCCACCTTCTCGGCCCATTCATTGAACTGGGTCGCCCATCCACCCGTCCAGACATCCATGTTGTTGAGGATCTCGGACGCTTTTCTCGATGACGCCGAATTGGCGTCCTTGTTCGTTCCGGATGCCACCGATCCAAGAATCGGACCGGCCGCTCCGGTGAATTCGGTCAACGCCCCGGAATCGTTGCCGAAGTCGGTCCAGTTGTAACCGAACCCGAACATGAGCCATTGCTCTTTCGGGCGGGTGGGGAAGGCGAACGCGTACCACCCGTCCAGCCCCCACTGCTGCGCCATGTGCGCCGGATTGCCTTCGAACCATTGACCGTTCGTCATCCTGGTGATCCACTTCTTCGCCCCCGGGCCCGCCACTTGGTCCCGGTCAGGAAGCTTGGTGGTCCCGTCGTGAAACATGGCGAGGATGTCCTCCCACTTGGCCGGCATCCCGGGGGGCACCTCAGCCATGGTTTCACTTTCCCTTCGGGGTCAGGATCTCGGAGAACTCGTCGGCGAGGGTGCCACCGATGCTCGTGGATTCGTCCTCGGCGTCCTTGTGTTTGGTCTCCACGTCACGCAGGCTGGCGGAGAAGTTGTTCAGGAGCGTGATGGCCGTCTCGTACCGGGTGCGCATGCTGGCGCGGTACGCCTCCATCTGGCCTTCCAGCGCCTTCGCCTGCGAGCACTTCTCGGGGTTTCCGACAGCCAGCGGGATCTTCGACCCCAGGCTCACGTAGTTCGCGTTGACCGTGAGGTCGCGGCGGAACCTGGGAATCTCCTGGTTGGCGTACCTGAGATAGACGCCGTCGGTCGACTGGAAGATATCGCCCGGATTCTCGTCAGCAGCCATGCTCACACCTCACAGAAGTCGGTTCGGTCGGTCGGCTCAGCTGCCCTGAAGGCCGTTCAGGCCGCGCCCGCCGTCGATGTCTCCGTCGATCTGCCGGGCGTGCATCCGCTGGAGAGTCGTCCGGGCGACCCCGTACTGCTCGTCGAGCTGAAGCTTGATCTTGGCCAGCTCCGCCTGGAATTCCTCCCAGGAGGTACGGGTCTGACCGCTCAGGGTGTCGCGCAGCGCGCCGAAGTTCTTCTCCATCCAGGCGAGCGCCTCCTTCATCTCCTGCTGGGCCGCGTCCATGTTCTTGATGGCGTCCAGGACCCCTTGGTGGCTGATCTTGACGGTCATGGCGGAACTCCTCGTGAGGCGGTTAAGAGAGCGGGGAAGAAAAGGCGGGGACAAAGGCGGAGAAGGTCACCCGGGGTTGATCGTGCCGGCGATACCGGCGGCGTAGCCCTTCGCCTCGTGCTCGGCGTCCGTGAGGAGCCGGTTGGCCATCGCGGTGCCTTCGCGGAAGAACTGGGTGCGCTCCATGACCCGGCCGTGCGCCCTGAGCCACTCGTCGATGCCCGCCGCGTGGGTCTCCGAGGAAACCGCCTGGTAGGCAGCCCGGACCTGACCCTGGATGGTCCTGACCTTGCGGCCCGCCTCATCCATGTCGCGAAGATGCTGGTCCAGCGTCTTCAGCGTCTCGAGCATCGCTGTTTCATCGTTGGACAGGCCGTCGGCCGAGTTGACGTTGAAGCCGGAGACATCAGACATGGGGGTCCTCCTGGACACTGCGGGAACACGGCGGCACCACGGGCGCACGACAGGCCGACCACACCGGAATCACACCCTCCGGGAGTCGACGGATCATCAGGTTAATACGTCGTACGGGATCTTGGCACGAATGTCCCCCGACAATCTGAGTGTTCATCTGCGATACGTGTGTGAGCTGTGGAAATGCCGGGAAACGCGCATGCCTCCCGGCCCTCCTATCCTCAGAGAAACCTCAATTCCCTTAAGACCGAGGAAAATCGGCTATCGGGGCATCGTGTTCTTCGACGCTTCCACGAGTCCCTGCGTCAGCAGGGCCGTGTCGTCCAGTGCGGGCCCCGACGCGAGCATCCCGAGGACACCGGACGGGATGGGCACGGACTGATCGGCTCTGTACCCGAGCGGCTGGAGTCCCTTCTCGCCCCCGGGGACCGGGTACTTGGCACCCGACTCGGTGACCAGGTAGTAGGCCGTGTCGGTGCCCGCCGAGGAGAGTGCCGTGACGAGGGCGCCGCCTTCCGGACGTACCGCGAACAAGTCGGCGGCTCCGGAACCCGCCGTGATTCCGGGCTGGTTGGACACCGCCCGGCCGCCCACCGCGTCCGCGCGGGGCAGGACGACCGAGACCGTCGGCCTGCCGTCCGCGGTGCCGACGACGGCACATACGCCCTCCCCCGCGCCGACCGGGCTGGGCCTGGGCAGACCGGTCGGGACCGTACCGCCCCCGGCTCCCACGAGCCGGGTCGCCTTCGGGTCCTGGTGGCGCGCCAGGTCGTCCGGACCGATCTTCTGGAGTACGACTGCTCCTCCGGCGTAGGCGGTCCGCTGGGTACGCGGATCGCCCTTCAGCAGTGCCTCCTCCAGCGCGGTGACCTTGGTCAGCCCGCGCTCCGTCAGCAGGTAGTGGCCGCCGGAGCCGTCGAAGAGCTGCCCGATCCGTGTCGGGCGGCCGGCCAGCGAGGGGCCCGCCTTGCCGCGTCCGGACACTTCCGGCACCGCCAGATCCGGGCCCGCCGGCAGGGCGTTGAGGAACGCGTCCGGGACCGGATGCGCCCCGTCGGGGTCGTAACCCAGTGCCTGGACCGCGTAGTTCGCGGTGTTCAGCCGCAGCCGGGTGCCGTGCCAGAGGAGGTACGTGGTGCCGCCCGGGACGGTACGGACCAGGGTGGCCCCGTCCGAGGTCACGGGCCTGCCCTTGGCGGTCAGGCCGACGGCCAGGGTGAGGAGCGGCTCCGAGGCGGCGTCGGGCCGGGTGGTGCACACCGACCAGGCCTCGCGGCTGAGCGCGCCCGCCTGCGGCAGCGGGTCCGGCGCGCCGACGATGCCCAGGGTCGCGCCGCGCGGGGCGTCCTCGATGGAGGCGGGCTTGACGCTCACCACCTTCATCCGGTCACCCGCCAGCAGTCTGGCCGATGTCTCGTTGAGGACCGGGTGGAGGACTCCGTCGAGCGTGAGGTAGCGGGCGCCCGAACGTTCGTCGAGCACCAGCGTTCCGGTGGCCTTCCACGCGTTCGAGCCGCCGGGCACCACCAGCCCGTACACCGCGACGATGAGCGCGGCCAGGGCCGCGACCACGAGGCCGATGACGAAGCCCTTCGTGGTCCGCCGGTGTGCGGACTCGGGGGCGTCCGGGTCGTCCCGGAGCATTCCCAGTGACAGCCGGCTCATGACGAACATGTGCGCGTGGACCTGGTCCCGCCTGGACTGCATTCCTTGCCTTTCCGACCGGGCATCGGCCCGGCGCGCGAGGGCCCGGGGTACCGCGGCTCTCGGCCGCCGGACCCCGGGATCCGCCGGCTGTCCGGCGGCGGACGCCGGACAGCGGGCTCAGCTGTTGAGGCCCCGCAGGTACTGGTAGAGACCGGCGACGAGCAGGGCCAGCGGGACGAGGACGATGGCGAAGAGCAGGTGGAGCAGGTCGACCGCGCGCCCCCAGTAGGGCACCAGGCGACGGCCGGGGAGCGTCCAGCCCGTGATGGCGAGCACGGCCGCGACGGCCAGCAGACCGGCGAGCAGCAGCGGCCGTGACCCGTCGTCGGTCCGCAGGACCAGCTGCACCGTCAGCAGTACGGAACCGTAGGCGGCCGGCAGGACGACGGCGAGACGCTGCCAGGCGCCGCCGATCGCCCGTGCGTGCGTGAACATCAGCGCGCACAGGACCGCCGCCAGGGTGAGCGGTGCCCAGGACGTCTCGAACGCCAGCGCCGTGAGGCAGCCCGCGGCCACCAGCCCGGTGGCGCCGTAGAGGCCCGTGAGGTAGCTGTCGGCGACGGCGCCGCGGGCGGCGATCCGCTCGTCCGGGGTGGGCTCGATGCCCTCCTGGAGCTGGCCCGCGTTGGTGGGCAGCAGCGGCACCTTCAGTCCGGACAGGCGGAACGCCAGGGACGGCAGGAAGTGTCCCAGCAGGACGACCGCCAGGATCAGCGGGGCGGCCGTGCCGGTGGCCGGGACGCCGAAGAGCATCACGGCTCCGCCGACCGCCCCGAGGACCGCGGCCAGGGCGGCGGCCAGGAACAGCGGGGCGCACGCGCCCACGGCGGCCAGTGCGAGCACGGCGGCGCCGGCCGCCGCAGAGCAGCCCGCGAGCAGCCGGGCGCCCAGTTCCGCGTCGGACTCGGCCCCTTGGGGCACCAGAGCTCCGGCCAGGGCGAGGTAGGGGACGGCCGCCGCGCCGAGCGCGGCGCCCGCGCCGATGTCGCCGACCGCCCGTGAGGCTGCCGCAGCACCGGCCAGCAGGAGGATCGCGGTCGCCGCCGCGCAGACCGTCCTGAGCCCCGTGGAACCGGGCAGCAGCAGGAGCAGCAGGCCGGTGGCGAGGGTGCTCAGGGCGAGCGCGGTCATGAGGTGGTGCGACCACACCGGCCGCCAGGAGTCGGGGCGTTCGCGCAGCCGGCTGGAGAGCCCGTCGACGAGGTCGTCGTAGTGGATCTCGGGGAGGGCGTCCCCGCGCAGGCGCAGATGTACCGTTTCGCCGTCGTGCAAGCCGAGGTCGCCGAGGGTGTTCTCGTCGTCGAGGGGTTCTTGACCGAGGCGCTGGAGCACCCATCCGCCCGCCTGCGCGCCACGTTCGTAGAGGTCGGTGCCCCCGTGGTCGACGATGGTCGGCATCAGATCGGCCAGCACGATGTCGGAGGGTACGGCGAGTTCGACGGAGCGGTCGGGCGTCAGCACCGTGAGGCGGCACAGGGGTGCCGCGGATATGTCGGTCAAGCGCGTTTCATCGCCTTCCAGGACAGTGGTCGACGCGGTCAGATTGATCACATTAACTTGTGCGTGCAGTCTGTACGTTGTGGGGTGCCGCCAAGATCGGCGGTCGCGCCCCCACCCACCCCCCGGCCTGCGTTCCCGCACCGTCGGCCGTACCGCAGGTGTTTGACGTTCCGTCATCCCGAAGACGCGTCACGGCAACCGCCGGCACCCCTCAGGAAGGCGATTCCCTTTGAGCGTGGTCCTCTTCAAGAGGCCTCCCCGGCGTCTTGGCCCCGAGATGCCCCATGGCGAACTGAGCCTCCAGGAGCCGCCCACGGTGCCGGAGACGCAGAGCGCGATGGGCAACATGATCACGTACATGCCGATGGCGCTCAGCTCGCTCGGCATGGTGCTCATCTTCCTGCGTCCCGGCAGTGGCGGCGGCCCCATGATGTACGTCGCCATCGGCCTGATGGCGCTGTCGGCCGTCGGCATGCTGGTCTCGCAGATCGTCCGGGCTTCCGGGGACCGCAAGCGGGCGCTGCTCGGTGAGCGGCGCGACTACATGCGGTACCTGTCGATCAGCCGCAGGCGCATACGCAAGGTGATCACCCAGCAGCGGGAGGCGCAGGTGTGGTCGCACCCGGACCCGGCATCCCTGTGGAGCCTGGTGCCGACGGCCAGGCTGTGGGAGCGGCGGGCGGCGCACGCGGACTTCGCCGAGGTGCGGATCGCGGTGGGCGAGCAGCAGTTGGCGACGAAGCTGACACCGCTGAGCACCAAGCCGGTCGAGGATCTGGAGCCGCTGTCCGCGCACGCCCTGCGGCGCTTCATCAAGGCGTACGGCACGGTGCCCGACCAGCCGGTCGCGGTCTATCTGCGTACCTACGCACGCGTCCTGCTCCAGTCCGAGGAGGAGGCGGTGCACGCGATGGTGCGGGCCCTGCTGGCGCAGCTGAGTGTGTTCCACGCGCCGCAGGACCTGCGGATCGTGGTGCTGGCGGACCATGACCGCCGGGATGCCTGGGAGTGGGTGAAGTGGCTGCCGCACGCCCAGCATCCGACGGACGTCGACGGCGGGGGCCCCGTGCGGCTGGTCACCGATTCCGTCCTGGGTCTCGAATCACTGCTCGGCGAGGAACTGACCGGCCGGCCCGCATTCGAGACGGACGCCGTCCCGAGCACCGAGGAGCCCTACTGCGTCGTGGTCCTGGACAGCGCCCGGACGCCCGCCGACTCCCGGCTGGCCACCGACGGTTACCGCAACACGGTGACGCTGGACGTGTCCGGCTCCCTGCCCTGGCGTCAGTCCCGCCACACCCTACGGCTGCGGATCGCCGGGCAGCAGCTCGAACTGGTCAGCACCGACCGGTCGGGGAAGGAGACCACGTCCGCGCTCGGCAGGCCCGATGTGCTGGGTCCCCGGCGGGCCAGGGCACTGGCCACGCAGCTGTCCCCCTATCGGATGGGCATCACCACGGACAACGGTGAGGCACTCACCTCGGACGTGCAGCTGACGACCCTGCTCGGCCTCCCCGACCTGCACACCGTCGATCTGGACGCCGTGCGCGACGACCGCAGCGAACGGGCCAGGCTGCGGGTGCCGCTGGGGCTCGCCGGTGACGGCACCCCGGTGGAACTGGACATCAAGGAGGCGGCGCAGGGCGGTATGGGCCCGCACGGCGTGCTGATCGGCGCGACGGGTTCCGGCAAGTCGGAGCTGCTGCGGACCCTGGTGCTGGCGCTGGCGCTCACCCACTCCTCGGAGAAGCTGAACTTCGTCCTGGTCGACTTCAAGGGCGGCGCCACGTTCCTGGGCCTGGACGGTCTGCCGCACACCTCGGCCGTCATCACCAACCTCGCCGACGAGTCCTCCCTGGTGGACCGCATGCAGGATGCCCTGCACGGTGAGCTGATGCGCCGCCAGGAGCTGCTGCGCAGCGCCGGGAACTACACGTCGGCGTTCGAGTACGAGACGGCGCGGGCTGCGGGGACCGATCTGGAGCCGCTGCCGACGCTCTTCGTGGTGGTCGACGAGTTCAGCGAACTCCTCTCCGCACACCGTGACTTCATGGATCTGTTCGTGATGGTGGGACGGCTGGGCCGCAGTCTGGGTGTCCATCTGCTGCTCGCCTCGCAGCGGCTGGACGAGGGCCGGATGACCCAGCTGGAGTCGCATCTGTCGTACCGGATCGCGCTGCGGACGTTCTCCTCGATGGAGAGCCGTGGCGTCCTGGGTGTGCCGGACGCCTACCAGCTGCCCTCCGTACCCGGCAGCGCCATCCTGAAGAAGGACACCGGGACCCTGGTCCGGTTCAAGGCCGCGTACGTCTCCGGGCCCTATCAGGGCGCCCGCAGGGTCGGCGCGTCGGCCGTCGCCGGTCAGGTGGTCCCGTACCGCACGGAGTGGACCGCGCCCCGCCTCCCCGCGCCCGACCCGGACCCGCAGCCGGTGGCGGAGGAGGAGAGCGAGGAGTCCCTGCTCGCGCTGGCCGTGTCCCGGATGCGGGAGGGCGGCAGGCCCGCGCACCGGGTCTGGCTGCCGCCGCTGGAGCGCCCGCTGTCGCTGGACGTCCTGCTGATGGGGGTGGAGCCGCACGCCGAGCGGGGTCTCACCACCATCGATCCCGAGCTGCACGGCCGGCTGACGGTGCCGGTGGGCATCATCGACCGGCCCTTCGACCAGAGCCGCGAGCCCCTGGTGGCCGAGCTGTCCGGCGCGGGCGGGCACGTCGGTATCGCGGGCGGTCCGCAGAGCGGCAAGTCCACGCTCGTACGCGACCTGATCATGTCGCTCGCCCTCACCCACACTCCGCGCGAAGTCCAGTTCTACTGCCTGGACTTCGGCGGAGGTTCGCTCGGTTCGCTCCGCGACCTGCCCCATGTGGGCGGCGTGACGGGCCGGCTGGACCTGGAGCGGGTGCAGCGCACACTGGCCGAGGTGCACGGGCTGGTGGCCCGGCGCGAGAAGCAGTTCGCCGAGCTGGGCATCGACTCCATGGCGATGCTGCGCGCCCGCCGGGCCGCCGGTGAGATGCCCGACGAGCCGTACGGCGATGTGTTCCTCGTCGTCGACGGCTGGGGCACGATCCGCCAGGACTTCATGGACATCATGGACACCTTCACGGCGCTGGCGGCGCGGGGCCTCAACTACGGTGTGCACCTCATCGTGGCGGCGGGCCGCTGGTCGGAGATCCCCACCGCGCTGCGGGACCAGCTCGGCACCCGCTTCGAGCTGCGGCTCGGCGACAGCATGGACTCCATGATCAACATGCGGGCCGCCGCGACCATCCCCAAGTCACCCGGCCGCGGCATGACCGATTCCAAGCACCACTTCCTCACCGCTCTGCCCCGGCTGGACGGCGGCGACAGCTCCTCGGACCTCGGGGCGGGCGTCGCCGACGCCGTGGCCCAGGTGGCCGAGCACTGGCAGGGCCCGCCCGCACCCGCGGTCCGCACCCTGCCGTCGGTCCTGGAACCCTCCGAGCTGCCCGACGCCCAGGTCGGCGCGGACGGCGACCTGCGCCTGCCGCTGGGCCTGGAGGGCAACCAGCTCGACGTCATGTGGCACGACTTCGCACAGACCGCGCACCTGGTGGTGGTGGGCGACGCGGAGACCGGCAAGACCAACCTGCTGCGCTCGGTCTGCCGGGCGGTCACCGACCGCTACACCCCCGCCGAGGCGCGGGTGTTGCTGATCGACTACCGGCGCGGGCTGCTGGAGAGCGTCCCCGAGTCGCACCGGCTGGGCTACGCCGTCTCCGTCGACGTACTCAAGCAGGCGGTGGACGGCGTCGCACGGGCCATGAAGGAACGCCTGCCCGGCGCGGCCATCTCGCCCGCCCAGCTGAAGCGGCGGGACTGGTGGAGCGGCCCGCGGGTCTTCCTGGTCGTGGACGACTACGACATGGTGTCCGGCGGCAACATGAGCAACCACTTCGGGCCGCTGCTCGACTACCTCGCCCAGGGCGCGGAGCTCGGTCTGCACCTGATCGTGGCACGCAGCGCCAACGGCGCGGCTCGGGCGATGAACGACCCGCTGCTGCGCCGGCTGCTGGAGGTCAACACACCTGCCGCGCTGCTCTCCTGCCCGCCCTCGGAGGGATACCTGTTCAACGACACCAAGCCGAGGCAGCTGCCGCCCGGCCGGGCACAGCTGATCACGCGCAGGGGTGTGGTGCAGGTGCAGACCCCGCTGCTGCCGGACCCGGAGGGCGAGGCCTAGGCATGTACGCGAAGTCCCGTCCCGCCCACTTCATCTACCGGGCGTACGACGGGACTTCGCGTGCACGGCCGGACGGAATTCGTCCGGCGCACTGCCCCCGGGTGCTGCCGGCGCGGTCGTGCTGGCAGGCTGTCCCGCGAGGCCGAACTGCATGTGTGGCCCGGCGCCTTCCACGGGTTCGACACCCTCGCGCCGCGGGCGGTCCTCAGCCAGGATGCCCGCGATGCCCGTTCCCGGTGGCTGCGGCGGATCGTCGGACGTTGAGGCCGGCCGAGCGGGTCACCGGATGTCGAGACCGGCCGAAAGGATCGCCGGACGTTGACGCCGCTGCCGCCCAGCGATGATGGCCGGGGCTCAGTCCGCTTCCGCGGCAGGACGACCTGCCGCCCGGCCGGCCCGCCATCCCCGGCGGCGCCCTCTGGGCAGCACGAACGCCAGGAAGGCGACCAGCAGCGTCACCCCTGTCGCCCAGCCGGCCACGGCCAGCGCCCGGTTGCGCGCCTCCGGCGGGTCGAGCGGCGGGACGGCCGGTGCGGAGGCGTTCTCCGTTACGGCCAGGGACTGTGTGTGTTCCTCGGGGAGTACGGCGGAGAGCGCCCGCACCGGATCGACGATCCCCAGCCCGATGCCGGGGTCCGGCGTGTCACCCACGGCCCCGTAGGCGGTGGACTCCAGCCGGTGCGCGACCTGCTCGGCGGTCAGCCGGGGGTGGTAGGAGAGGACCAGGGCCGCCGTACCGGCCACGAAGGCGCCGGCGACCGCGTCGCCGCGGCCGGTGAACTGGCCGCGGCCGCCCGGCCCCGGCCCCATCACCGAGACGCCGGGGGCGCTCAGCCTGGGCTGCGTACGCCGCCCTTTCTCCGTGCCCGGTGCTTCCGGTTCGCCGCCCGGCCCCACCGAGGAAACGGCGAGCACCCCGGGCAGCGCCGCCGGGTAGGCGGGCCCGTTCACCGTCTGCGATGCCGCCGCGCCGCGCTCCCACTCCCGTGACGAGGCGGGCGCCACCACCAGCGCACCGGCCTTCTGCGCGGCGAGGACGGCGTCCTTGAGCTGCTTCGGTGCGGAAGGGACGCTCAGCGCCACGTGGACGATCCGCGCCCCGGAGTCGGTGGCCGCCCTGATGCCCTTGGCCAGCGCCTCGGGTGTGGTCGCACCGTATTTGTCGGTGGCCCGCACCGCGATCACCTCGGCCTCCGGGGCGACGCCGGCCGCCTTGACACCCTGCTGCTGCCCGCCCGCCACGATCCCGGCGAGGAACGTGCCGTATCCGACGCAGTCGTCCCGCACGGTGCCGCCCGCCACCACATCCGGGCCGCCGGTGACCCGGCCGTCCAGCGCCGGAACCCGCCGCAGGTCCGCTCCGGTGCCGATGACGGCGACCTTGACCCCCGCGCCACGGCTGAGTTCCCAGGCCCTGTCGATCCCCAGGAAGCTCTGCGCCCAGGGGACTTGGGCAGATTTCTTGGCGGATCCCGGAGTGCACGGGCGGCCGTCGGCGACAGTGGCGGGCATTCCCGGCAGCGAGGGGCTGTCCGCGTCCCCCGCCGCACCGGCCGGAGCCGCGGTGCCGGGTATCAGGAGCAGGGCGGCCAGTGCTGCCGGCCCGAGTGCGTGGGACACCGAGGACCTCGAAGATCGCATGCGCCGATGGTAACGACGCTCCCCGCACCACCGGTACCTGCCCCGGAACACGCCCCGGACCCGTGCCCCGGCGGCCCCGGAACGCCGACCACCATGGCGGGCGACCTGCGGCAACAGGCATGATGGGCACAGCAGTTTCCCACGCCCTACATGCCGCGCGTCTCCGCCCCGTACCTACGGCGCAGGGGTCCGGGAGGTCAGATAAGTGTCACGCCAGATGCTCACCGTCGCCGCCGACGGGACGGGCGACCACCGCACCGTCGGGGAGGCCGTCGCACGGGCCCGTGCCGGAGCGGTCGTCAGGATCGCTCCGGGGCGGTACGAGGAGAGCCTGACGGTCTCGGCCGCGATCACCCTGACCGCCGCCGAGGGCGAGGGGACGGTGGAGCTGGCGCCCCGGCGCGGTACGGCGCTGACACTCACCGGGGACGCGGTGATGGTCAGGGATCTCGTGCTGCGCGGGCACGACGACGAACTGCCCGTGGTCGACGCGCCGCGCGGGCAGCTCGCGATGGACCGGTGCGACATCCACGGTTCGGCCTGGTCGGCGCTCTTCGCGCGGGACGGCGGGTCGCTGGCGCTGCGTCAGTGCCGGATCAGCAACCCGGTGGGCGCCGGTGTGGTGTCCACCTCCTCGGCCGAGAGCTTCCTCGAGAACTGCGTCGTCGAACACCTCGGTACGTCCGCCGTGGTGGCCGGTGAGCAGGGCAGGATCACCGCGCGCTTCAGTCGGCTCAGGGACACCAAGGGCAACGGTGTCCTCACCAACGGGCAGGCGCACGTCCTCCTGGAGGAATGCGCGATATCGGCGACCGGCAAGCCGGGCGTCGCCGTCGAGGAGGAGAGTTCGGTCAGGATGGTGCGCGGCACGGTCCGCAAGGCCGTCGTCGGCGTGTTCGTGAACAGCGCCGGGCCGGTCGTCCTGGAGGACGTCGCCGTCAGCGACGTCACCGGGCACGGATTCGTCCTGGGCGGCGGCAGTTCACCGACGCTGGCCCGGTGCAGTACCGAACGGACCGGCGGGCACGGCCTGTTGGTGACCGAGCGCAGCCGTGGCACGTTCGAGGAGTGCGTGTTCGCCACCGCCGAGGAACCCGGCGTACGCGTCACCGGCTTCTCCTCACCGGTGCTGACGGACACCGTCGTCCATGACGCCAAGGGCACCGGCGTGCTGCTCGACGAGGACTCGGCCGCCGAGTTCAACCGCCTTGAGGTACGGGACAGCGGCGGGTCCGGAATCGTGATCCGCGGCGGCGCCAACCCGCTGCTGCTGCGGGCCACGGTCACCGGCGCCGGCACGCACGGCGTGGAGGTCGTCAAGGACGGCAGGGGGCGGCTGGAGGAGTGCGTCGTCGAGCGGTCGGGCGACTCGGCGGTCCATGTCTCGGGCCACGGCAATCTGTTCGTCGGCAAGGGCCGGCTGCGTACCCCCGCCGGGGCCGGGATCCACATCGGGGCGCTCGGTACGCTCACGCTGCGGGACACCAGGGTCGAGGAGTCCGGCGGCGCGGGCGTCCACATCGCACCCGAGGGCGAACTGGCGGCCGTGCGTGCCGTGGTGACGGGGTCCGCCGAGTACGGCGTACTGGTGTCCGCGGGCGCGCGGGCCTCCCTCAACGGCTGCGAGGTGACCGGTTCGGGCGCCGACGGCATACGGGTGGAGGGCACCGACGCCGTGTCGCTGACCGGCTGCACCGTCCGCGCCAACCGGGGCAGCGGAGTGCGCCAGACGGTGCCCGGCGACCGGCTCGCCGTCGAGGGGCTGGCCAGTGCGGAGAACGGTGCCCCGGACGCCTGGGGCACCGCGGAGGACGCGGAGGCGGCGGGCGACGGGCGGCTGCCCGGCGGAGCGGCCCCGGCGGCGGCCGAAACCCTGTCCGGTACGGGCCCGGTGGCCGAGCTGGAGTCGCTGATCGGCCTCGACGAGGTCAAACAGCAGGTGCTGACGCTGATCAACCTCAACCGGATGGCGCAGCGCAGGGCGAGCATCGGCATGCCCGCTCCGCCGATGAGCCGCCACCTGGTCTTCGCGGGCCCGCCCGGCACCGGCAAGACCACCGTCGCCCGGCTGTACGGCTCCATCCTCGCCTCGCTCGGCGTGCTGCGCTCCGGGCACCTGGTGGAGGTGTCGCGTGCGGACCTGGTGGCGCAGATCATCGGCGGGACGGCCATCAAGACCACCGAGACCTTCAACAAGGCGCTGGGCGGGGTGCTGTTCGTCGACGAGGCGTACACCCTGCTCTCCGACGGCGGCGGCAGTGGTGCCGACTTCGGGCGCGAGGCGATCGACACCCTGGTGAAGCTGATGGAGGACCACCGCGAGGACGTGGTGGTGGTGGCGGCCGGCTATCCGAAGGAGATGACGGACTTCCTGGCGTCCAACCCGGGTCTCGCCTCGCGTTTCACCCGCAGCGTCGAGTTCAGCGACTACACCTCGGACGAGCTGGTCACGATCGTGGAGCGGATGTGCACCGGCCACCACTACGAGCTGGATCCGGCGGCGCGGACCGCACTGCTCACCCGCTTCGAGCGGATTCCCCGTGACGCGGGCTTCGGCAACGGCCGTACCGCCCGCAAGGTCTTCGAGGAGATGGTGGACCGGCAGGCATCCCGGCTGGCTACCCTGCCGGAGGCCGGCGAGCGGGAGCTGGCCGTGCTGACCGCGGAGGACGTGGGCGTCCCGGCGGGCGGCACGCCGGAGGACGGGCAGGACGAGGATCCGCTGCTGCGGCTGGACGCCCTGGTGGGCCTCGCGGCCGTCAAGCGCGAGGTGGGCGACCTGGTCAATCTGCTCGCCACCGCGCGCCGGAGGAAGGAGGCCGGCCTGCCCGCGCCTCGGATCAGCAACCATCTGGTCTTCGCCGGCCCGCCCGGCACCGGCAAGACAACCGTGGCGCGGCTCTACGGCGAACTGCTGGCCTCCCTGGGCGTGCTGCCGCGCGGCCAGCTCGTCGAGGTCTCACGTGCGGACCTGGTGGGCCGCTATGTCGGACACACCGCGCAGCTGACCCGGGAGGTGTTCGAACGGGCTTTGGGAGGCGTCCTGTTCATCGACGAGGCGTACACCCTGACGCCCCGCTCGGGCGCCGGTTCCTCAGACTTCGGCCAGGAGGCGGTGGAGACACTGCTGAAGCTGATGGAGGACCACCGCGACGAGGTGGTGGTGATCGCGGCGGGGTACACCGCGGAAATGAACCGGTTCCTGAGCTCCAATCCGGGCCTCGACTCACGCTTCCCGCGGCGTATCGAGTTCCCCGACTACTCCTCGGACGAACTGGTCACGATCGTCCGCATGCACGCGGCCGACAACGGCTACGAGTGCGCGCCCGGCACGGCCAACGCGCTGCGGACCCACTTCGACGACATCCCCAGGGGGGCGACGTTCGGCAACGCTCGGCTGGCCCGGCAGACGCTGGAGCAAATGATGACCCATCAGGCGGGACGGCTGAGCACCGTCCCGGTACCGAGCCTGGACGACCTGCGGCTGCTCCTCCCCGAGGACCTCTCCCCGCGCTGAGATCAAACGAGGCCCGGGGCCGCGGCGGGGCACTGTCACGTTGGCGGATTGGATTCCGGCCGAGTTCGACGGCGGGATCAGCCTCTCCGCCTTCAACGGGCACATCTGTCAGGGAACGTGCACGCCGATCGAGCCGCAGGGCGGCGACTGGACGGCCACGCCGCATTGGAAGCCGGGCGAGACCCACTCGGCGTCGCTGACGACGAAGTACGTGGGACAACTCGGTGGCCAACCAGGCATACCTGTACAAGCCTGACGTCAAGATCGAGGGCACCGTTCACTCTCCCGGCGTGGGGCAGAATATCGACTACCAGTGGAGCAAGGACTACCGTCCCGAGCAGGTCTACCTCGACCAGATCCGCTGCGACACGAACACCACGTGGGGCGAGAGCGGCTGTGTGTTCCTCAACTCGGCCCCGACGTATGCGTTCAACGACCGAGCGGTGCCGGTCCTTCCACGCGGTGATCACCGGCTCGATCAACGACCATTGTTCGTCCGATAAGTCACTCGGATACGGCTTGCGTTCACTCACCCGGTCACATCACCAGATCAACAACCGTGGACCGGCAGATTCCGCCCGCCGCCACACCATCAGGCGACCGCAGATGACCCTGTTGCCCATTCGGTTATGCGGCGAGGCTGAGTTCGAGTTGGGCGAGGTGGCTGGTGTGGCGGCGGTCGAGTGGCTTGCCGTTCCACCAGGCGTTCAGGCGGATGAGGTTGAGGGCAACGGCACTGTGGACGTGTTCGAGGTGGGTCTTGGCGAGGCCGCGGTAGCGGGCCCGGCGGCTGTCGGTGACGGCGAGGGCCTGGCGGATGGTGCCCTCGACGCCGGAGCGCAGGGCGTATGCGTCCTGCCAGTCCCGGCCGGTCTGTTCGGCGCGCGCGGTGCGCAGGGCCTCGGTCAGCGGGCGGGGGTTCAAGGTGAGCTGGCGGAAGCCCCGGCGGCTGGTGGTGCACAACTCGCGGACCGGGCAGGGGCCGCAGGTCGGTTTGGTGAAAGCGACCACGATCATCGGATAGCCGTGCTGGGTGCACGGGCTCCAGGAGGAGCTGGCCTGCCCCTGGGGGCAGGTGACCTGCTGGTACTTCCAGTCGATGGTGAACGCGTCGGCCTGGAAGCCCGCGTTCTCGCGGGCCTGGCGGGACTGGTCGAGCAGGACCGGGGTGATCAACGCGATGCCGTAGGTCCGGCGGGACTTCACGATCATGTCGGCGCTGGGGTAGCCGGATTCGAGGTAGTGCTCACCCGGGAGCAGGCCTCGGCGCCGCAGCTGCTGGTGGATGCCGTCCAGGGCCTTGGTGTCGGGGACGGTGGAGGCGGTGGTGGCCACGTTCGTGATCAGGTTCGGGGCGGTGCGTTCCTTCTCGGGCGCGTCCGTGCAGCTCTCGCTGACATGCAGCTTGAACCCGTTCCAGAAGGTGTCGCGCTTGGCGGACCAGCGGGTGTCGAGGTCGTAAGGGGAAGCGATGCGCAGATGGCCGGGCGGCTGCCCGTCACCGCCCTCCTCGGTCCTGGCGCGGCGGGCCACGACCTCGCGCCCGCCCCGCGTGGTGGTGCGGGTGTAGTTCTGCAACAGCACGGTGCGCAGGGTCTGCACCGCGGTCAGCTCGCGCAGCCAGGGCTCCGAGCGCGGATCGTAGACCGCTTCCAGCAGGGCGAAGCCGTCGCGGGCGTAGGTCAGCGCGAGCTGCTCGCGCTTGGTGGCGGAGGAAGGCATGCGCCAGGTGTCGATGCGGGTGTCGTAGCGGCGCGACCAGCCGGGCACGTCCAACACGCCGGCGATCCAGTGCGGCGCGGCCACCGTCAACGCCTCCACCGCCGCCCGCACGCTCTCCCCGGCCAGCTCCAGGCGGTTCAGGTCCCGCACCGCGGAGACGACGTGGGTGGAGTCGGTGCGCTGCTTGCCCCCGGCTCCGGCCAGACCCCGCTCCGTCAGCCTCTCCAGCAGCAGGTCCAGGACCTTCTCCTCCAGATGGTGTCCGACCACCCGGGTGCGAAACTGGGACAGCACGGTGAAGTCGAAGCCGGTGTCCTCCAGCTCCAGCCCGAGCGCGTAGGCCCACGAGAGCCGGTCACGCACCGCCTCCGCGGCCTGGCGGTCCGTCAGGTTCTCCGCCATCTGGAACACCGTCACCAACGCCAGCCGACCCGGGGACCAGCCCGCCGGCCCCGTCGCGCCGAAAGCCTCCGCGAACTCCCCGTCCGGGAACAGTTCCCCCAGCCGGTCGCGCACCGCCACCGGCAACGGAACCTGCCGCCCGTAGTTCTTCGCCCGCACCGCCCGCGCCACCACGGGATCCGGCTCCGGCCACGACTGCGGCTCCATAGACACGCCCATCCCACCTCACGCCCGGGGATCAGGAAGGAACCGGCCGCACCACCAACCCTGCCAGCACCACCAAGCCGCTGTCAGCCCTCAACTGTCAATGGGCAACAGGGTCAGCTGCGGTCGCCTGATGGTGTGGCGGCGGGCGGAATCTGCCGGTCCACGGTTGTTGATCTGGTGATGTGACCGGGTGAGTGAACGCAAGCCGTATCCGAGTGACTTATCGGACGAACAATGGTCGGTGATCGAGCCGGTGATCACCGCGTGGAAGGACCGGCACCGCTCGGTCAGCGGCCACCAGGGCGCCTACGACATGCGGGAGATCGTGAACGCGATCCTCTACCAGGGGCGGACCGGCTGCCAGTGGGCCTATCTCCCGCACGATCTGCCGCAGAAGAGCGCGACCTACTACTACTTCGCCGCCTGGCGGGACGACGGAACCGACCAGGTCATCCATGAACTCCTGCGCTGCCAGGTCCGCGAACGCGCCCGCCGATTAGAGGACCCGACCCTGGTGGTCCTGGACACCCAGAGTGAACCGCCCCGGGTTCGGTAGAGATCTCAGATGGTGGTTGTGACCTGGGGTTTCGTGGATTCCATGTAGTGGTTGGTCTCGTACTCGACGGGCG